>DAOMSB010000061.1:0-17308 GCA_035446145.1 Promineifilum sp. (SeqCode)
CGAACTTTTGCGCACTTTGGAAGAAGCAGACGATCTTGCCGGCCTCATTGGCATATGCGGGCATCCCGTACCAGGTTTTCGGCATGAGGTTCGGCGCGCTCCCCTTGATGATCTCATGAAGCTGGGTGGCCATTGTGCGCTCCGGTTCCGGCATCTCGGCGACCTTCGCCAACAGGTCGCTCTCTCCGTCGGCCTTCTTCTTGCCGGCGCGCGCCTCGGCCTTCAGTTCGCGGGCGCGCTCCTGCATCGCGGCCTTCTCCTCGTCGGTAAAGCCCTTGGCGGTCTTTTTCGTTTCATTCGTTGTGCTCATTTGAATCTCCATACATGCTGATTGACTGCGGTCATTCTTTCGCCTGTGCTGTTGAAAAGGTGGACAGGTATTTCGCCAGGTTGCCCAATGCCTGCTGCGCACCGGCCGGTGCGCCGAATTGTGCCGCTTCTTCGCGGGCGGCGGCCGTGACGAACATCAACTTCAGGGTGACCCGAGTTCGGCCGCGCTCTTCTTCGAAAGACACGCCGGCTCGCACCGGCTCCGGCGCGCCCTCTATATCGGTTCCGTATTCATAAACAAGCCGCGTTGGTCTATCTACCTCGACGAATCGGATCCTGAACGGATATTGAGCGCCATCAGGGCCGGGCATGCTGTAGCGCCAAAGCCCACCCGGTTGCCCATTAAATTCATGAATGATCGTGCCGCCGGGAACCCACCAGTTCTCGACGTGTTCGCGTTCGGTAAAGGCGTCAAAGACGAGGTCGCGCGGGGCGTCGATCAATCGGGTGATGACGATTTCTCGATCTGCTGTTGTGTCTGCCATGATATTCTCCATTTGTGCTATCCGGGGTCCTTTGGGTTTTTCAGTCGTTCCTCTTTTCCTGAAGCCTTCGCAGATAATCCTCAAGGCGATCGAAGCTGTCTTCCCAATTTTGACGGTAGGCTTCCAGCCACTGGTTCGCATCCCTCAGCGGCGCGGCTTGCAGTCGTGCGGGTCGCCATTGCGCTTCGCGGCCGCGTTCGATCAGCCCGGCATGTTCCAGCACCTTCAGGTGTTTGGAGATGGCGGGCATACTGATCTGAAACGGTTCGGCCAGTTCCTTCACTGTGGCCGGTCCATTGGCCAGCCGCTCGAGCATGGCCCGACGGGTGGGGTCGGCTAACGCGGCGAAGGTCTGGCTAAGGGGATCGTTCATGGTTTGGGCAAGTCTTTAATTAACTAATTAGTTAAATAGTAAAATAAAGTGAACGGAATGTCAAGAACCAAAGTGTATTAAGCCTTGCGACAAGGCAACTCCGAAATCTTGTATAAGATGTATGCCTGTCATATACTTTTGACTACGTGGGAGATGTCGCTTCAATCCGGGGGTTCGCTCGAACGAAACGTCATGCCCAAGCGTATTGACCATGACGATCAACGACGAAAACAACACCGAGCCGCGGGATCCTTTTATCATCGAGATGGAGCCGTCGGATGAGCTGACCGAACTGGTCACCTCGCCGCCTGCTCTGCTGCCCGGCGCGGCCGCGACCGAGCAGCAGGCCGATCCACCGGCCGCGGCCGATCCTGAATTCGACGCCTATCTGGCCGTCGTCAAGCTGTTGATCGGCGGCACCATCGAGGGCGCGAACGAGCTGACCAAGCGGCTGGAGCAGTGGGAAGCGGCACAGCGAACGGCCGCCGATGCCCCGCCTGTAGGCGAGATCAACACCAACGGCGATGTGGCCCGCTATCTGCTGGTCGGCATGGCGCTCTCGACCACCGACGGGCTGCGCCGGCAAGCGCTCAAGCTGGTGCAGGCCTCCGATGTCTTCTGGCGGATGACCGGCAGCGCTACCCAGCCGCTGGTCAACAATCGCCTGACCGGCATCATCGCCGGGCCAATCGACCGTGCCATCGATCGGCTGGCGCTCCGTGGCCAAAAGCGGGTCAACGACTGGATCGAATTGGGCCGCACGCAGGAGCCGAACGCGCGACGCATGGCCCGCGAGACGTATGACAACGTCTTCGACGAGTTCATCGGCCTGCTGGCCGAAAATCAGGAGTTGGCCGATCTGGTTCAGAAGAAGAGTATGGGGTTGGCGACCGAAGCCGTGGATGAGTTCCGCTCGCGAACTGTCTCGGCCGACGCGCTGGCCGAGAAGCTCGTCCGGCGGATCCTGCGGCGGCCGATGCGCGAGGAACTGCTTGGTTCAAGCGGGGGCGGCCAGGTTACGGCCGAAGGTGAATGAAAAACCGTCAACCTGTTAAACCGATTCATTCCATCAACAACGAACCGTGACCCAGCTCAGCAACCCCCTCCCCTCGCTTCGCGGCTTTTATGCTGGATTCGTCACTCGTTCCATCGCTTTCGCCATCGACCTGATCCTGATCGCCGTCACCCAGATCACGATTCTGTTCCTCGTGCGTCTGCTGCTGGACTTCTTCGGCCTCGACCAATTGGCCCGGGCGATCTTTGAACCGACCGAGACGACCAACGTGTCGGTCTTCATCACGATCACGCGCTGGGTCATCGCCTTCATCGGCAGTGGTTTCCTGTTCGCTCTCTATTCCATTTCCATGTGGTTGCTGGTCGACAAGACGCTGGGGCAGGCGCTGCTGGGCTTGCGGGTGTTGCGCACGGATGGCCGGCCGCTGACGCTTGGCCCTGCCATACGGCGCGTCCTGGGCTATTACATCTCTTTCCTGGCGCTCTTCCTCGGCTTTTTGTGGGTATTGGTCGATGATCGTCGCCAGGGCTGGCATGACAAAATCGCCGACACCATCGTTGTCTACGACTGGGAAGCGCGCCTGGGCAAGAGGATGCGTGAATGGCTGGCCCGCCGCCAGGCCGAGCGCGAGGCTCCGCCGCCCGATATATTTTCTCAAGGATAAACAGCAATGTCTGAAGCCATTGTCCCCCTCTCCAATGTCGACGCCGCCTGGCTCAAGATGGAAGACCCGACCAACCTGATGATGGTGTCGGGCGTCCTGACCTTCGCCAAGCCGGTGGACATCACCTATTTTCGGGCCTTGATCGAGACTCGCCTGCTTCAGTTCGATCGCTTCCGCCAGCGCGTCGTGCGGCCGGCCTTCCCGATGGCCCCCTACTATTGGGAGTTTGACCCGACCTTCAACCTGAACGCCCACATCCACCGCATCGGCCTGCCCCATCCCCACAACAAGCTGGCCCTGCAGGAACTCGCCAGCTATCTCATGAGCACGGGGCTGGACTTCAGCAAGCCGCTGTGGCAGATGCACGTCGTGGACGGCTACAGCCGTGACGGCTATGGCGAAGGCGGGGCGATCATCGTTCGGCTCCATCATGCCATGGCCGACGGGATGGCTCTGGTCGGCGTGTTGCTGGCGCTGACCGAGCTAGGCCCCGGCGCGCCACCGCCGGAACCGGATAGCCTGCCGGAAGCCGGCGAGCCGCCGAACGCGCTGGTCGGCTCGTGGGAAGCGCTGCAATTGCGCGCGGCCCGGTTGATGGGCAAGGGCGTCGGCGTCGGCCGCCGGGCGCTCATTGAAGGCCTGGAGAGCTATCTCAACAACGATCGGCCGCGAGAGCTGGCCGAGCTATCGTTTGACTACGCCCACGCCGCGAGCAAGCTCGTTCTGCGCGCCCCCGACCCGCAAACGATCTACAAGGGCAAGCTCGGCGTTGCCAAGCGCGCCGCCTGGTCGCGGCCGCTGCCCATGAGCGAAGTGAAGGCCATGCGCCGGGCCACCGGCGCGACGCTCAACGACCTGATGACGGCTGTCGTCACCGGCGGGCTGCGCCGCTATATGGAAGCGCGCGGCGAGGAAATCGTCGACTTCCGCGCCGCCGTGCCGGTCAACCTGCGCGGGCCGAACGAGATGGGCGGGATGGGCAACAAATTTGGGCTTGTGTTTGTCGAGTTGCCCGTCGGCACGGTCGACCTGTCGCGGCGGCTGGCGCTCGTGCGGCATCGCATGGAGTCGCTGAAGGAGAGCCAGGAAGCGCCGGTGTCGCTCGACATTCTGGGGGCGATGGGCTTTTCGGCCCAGGCTATTCAGGATCAAGTCGTTAAGCTCATCGGCACCAAGGCGACGGCCGTGCTGACCAACGTCCCCGGCCCGCCTATCCCGCTCTATATGGCCGGGCAGCCGATCGAGAACATCATGTTCTGGGTTCCACAGAGCGGCCGGCTGGGTCTGGGCATCAGCATCCTCAGCTACGCAGGCAACATCTATCTCGGCATCGCCACCGACGCGGGCCTTGTCCCCGACCCGGACGCGATCATGCTGGGGTTCTACGCCGAATATGATGATCTGTTGGGGCTGGTCTAGGCGCGGGCGTCATCGCCCCTCATCCGGAACGATTTGCCTGACCGCTTCCACATCGGCCGCAATCTGCGCCTTTAGCGCGTCCAGCCCGGCGAACTTCATCTCCGGGCGGACGCGGCGCACAAACTCCAGCCGCACGTCTTCGCCGTAGATGTCGGCGTCGAAGTCGAGGATGTGAGCCTCCACCGTCAGCTTCATCCCGTCCACGGTCGGCCGCACGCCGACGTTGGTCGCCGCCGTCAGGCGCTCGTCGCCGACCTGGATGCGGGTGGCATAGACGCCGTTGGCCGGCAGCAGCAACTCGTCCCACACGGCCACGTTGGCGGTCGGGAAGCCGATCGTCCGACCACGCTGATCGCCCTTCACCACCGGCCCGCGAACGCAGAAATAGCGGCCGAGGCAGCCGGTGACCGTGTCCATCTCGCCCACTTCCAGCGCGGCGCGCACCCGCCGGCTGCTGACGATCTCGCCGTCGAAGAGCACCGGCTCGCTCAGCGTCTCCACAGTGAAACCCTTCAGCTCCCCCTGATGGCGCAGGAAGGGCACGTCTCCTTCGCGCTGGTAGCCGAGAGCGAAGTTGCCGCCCCACAGCTGCTTCATGGACAGCGTCTCGATGAGCCGGTCGATGAAGTCGGCGGCGCGGATGTGGCGCACTTCGTCGTCGAAGGGGTGAGTGATGACCAGATCAATGCCCAGCTCGGCCAACAGGCGCACGCGGTCGTTCAGCGTCGTCAGATAGAAGCGCGGCGGCAGCGTACGCAGGACGCGACGCGGGTGGGGGAAGAAGGTCAGCGCGGCGGCGCGCATGCCATTTTCACGGGCACATGCCACCATGTGTCGCAATAGCGCCTGATGGCCGAGATGAACGCCGTCGAACGAGCCGATGGCGACGCAGGTAGGTTGTTTGTGATCGACCTCGTTGAGATGGGTGACGCGAATGCAGGATTGGGTCATAGTTTAATTGCAGACAGGGGCCACGATTCATGATGCGGCCGCCGGCGGGATTGTAACAGAGTTGGGGAGAATGCAGTACATCCCTGAGTTAAGTGCGACTGTCAAGAGCATCCTCGGCTAGTTAACGCCGCTCATCATTTTCTTCGGCCGCCACGATCCTTCCTCGACGGCCACAATGCCCAGCAAGCGCCCATCCGGGCCGAACGCGGCCGTGTCACCGGTGGGGCTTCCAGCGTCCGCCGGCACGCGCCGCCCAAAACCCAACTCGGCCGCGGCCGCCTCATCGAACTCCGCCCGCGGCAGGTGGGCGATGATCGCTTCGAGCGGCAGCAAGCGCGCGGCGACGTTTTCCGGCGTCAGCTCATCCAAAACCACCGCATCATCCAGCGTGAAATGATTGACGGCCGTCCGGCGCAGCGCCGCCACATGGCCGCCGCAGCCCAACGCCGCGCCCAAATCGTGGGCCAGCGAGCGAATGTAGGTGCCCGACGAGCAGGCCACGCGCAGGGTTAGGTGGGGTGGCTCATAAGCCATCAGCTCAAGCGCGTGGATCATTACCTCGCGCTCCGGCAGCTCGATCGTCTCGCCGCGTCGCGCGCGCTCATAGAGGGGGCGGCCGTCACGCTTCACGGCCGAGTAGGACGGCACACGTTGCCGGATGATTCCGCGAAAGGCGGGCAGGGCGGCCAGAATGTCGGCCTCTCCGGCTGTCACGGGGTGTTCGGCCGTCACTTCGCCTTCGGCGTCGTAGGTCGTCGTCGTTTGGCCCAGCCGGATCGTGGTTTCGTAGACCTTGTCCAGACCGACGAGATATTCAACCAGGCGCGTCGCCCCGCCAACGCAAACCAGTAACACGCCGCTCGCCAACGGGTCGAGCGTGCCGGCATGACCTACGCGGCGCGTGCCCGCAGCACGGCGCACCCGCGCGATAACGTCGTGGGACGTGGGGCCGACGGGCTTGTCGATGACGAGAAGACCGGAATGGGTCACGAGTGGGAAGAAGCGGCGAGGGCGCGTTGGCGGTCGATGGCTTCGTGGCAGGCCGCGACGAGACGCGCTTCGGCCTGTTCCAGCGGGCCGGCGAGCGCGCAACCCGCGGCGAGGGCGTGGCCGCCGCCGCCGAATTTCACCGCCACCTCGGCCACGTTATAGGGCGGTTGGGCGCGCATGGTGACGCGCACGTCGCCGTCGTCCGACTCCGTCAGGACGACGCCCATCACCGCCGCATCGACGTCGGCCAGAAAATTAACGAGGCCCGAACTGCCGGGATTGCCGCTCAGGCCGGCGCTCTGGATGTCCTCGCGGGAGATGCTTGTCCAGAGCAGACCGTCCTCAAGCTGCATGCGCCCCAAGCCGATGCCCCACATTTTGGCGGTCGTGAATGGCTTCTGATGCAGCGAATGCAGGGTGATGCCGGCGATGTCGGCCCCGGCATCCACCAGATCGGCCGCCGCGCGCAGAGTGGCCGCGGTCACATTCGTCGTGCGAAAGCCCATCGTGTCGGTGACGATGCCGGTCAGCAGGCTCTCGGCGATGCCCGGCGTCATCTCCACGCCGATCTCCGGCAAAAAGCGGTGGAGAAGCTCGGCGGTGGAGCTGGCATTGGGGTCGATGATATTGAACGCGCCGAAGCGGGTGTTGGTAATGTGGTGGTCGATATTGGCCAGCGACGGCTTGGGGTCGGGCAAGGAATCGTAGGCCCAGCCCATGCGCGACTGGTCGGCACAATCGACGGCGATGACCAGATCGTAATGCGTCTCCGTGTTGGGCGCGCGCCGGATCTCTCCGGCCAATGACAGCCCCAGGAAGCGCGGCGGCACGGCGTCGTCGCAGACCAGCGTCACCCGCTTGCCCAGCTGTTGCAGCCCCTGGCCGACGGCCGTCAGCGAGCCGATGGCGTCGCCGTCGGGGTCGACGTGGGCGATGACCAGCACGCGGGACGCTTTTTCGATGGCAAATTGAATCACGCGCTTACTCGTCCGCCGGTTCGGTGGCGGGGCTTGCTTCGGGCTTACTCTCCGTCGGCTGGATATTCAGGTTGTCCAGCAGATCGTTGATTTCTTCGGCGTAGCGCAGGCGCGGGTCCCAGCGGAAGTGGAGGATCGGCGCGGAACGCAGATCCAGCCGCTGGGCGACCTGGCCGCGAAGGAAGCCCGACGCGCTTTGCAGCCCGTCCATGACTTCTTTTTCGCGCGATTCGTCGCCCAACGCGTTGACGTAGACGTTGGCATGTTGCAGTTCGCGATCGATTGAGGCTTCGGTGACGGTGATGCCTTCCAGCCGCGGATCGCTGACTTCTTTCAGGAAAAGCTCGCTCAGGATGACCCGAATCTGTTCGGCCGTGCGCTCTTGTCTGATCTTGCTCATCTTATTGCTCAACCCGCTGCGTGACGAAGAACTCGATGATGTCGCCCGCCTGGAAATCATTCCAGCCGTCGAGGGTGACGCCGAACTCGAAGCCGGCCTTCACCTCGCGGACGCTGTCCTGCAAATGTTTCAGGCTGCTGACGGGGCCGCTGTGCAGTAGGCGACTGTTGCGGATGACGCGCGCCTTGGCGTTGCGTCGTCCCTCGCCAGTGCGCATGTAGGAGCCGGCGATGGCGCCGACGTTGCGGATCTTGAAGACCTGGCGCACCTCGGCGCGGCCGATAACCACATCCTCGTAGGTCGGGGCCAGCAAGCCCTTCATCGCCTTTTCGACGTCTTCGATCAACTTGTAGATGATCTGATAGGTGCGAATCTGCACCTCTTCCACGGCGGCCGAGTTGCGGGCGATGGGGTCGGCCTCGACGTTGAAGCCCAGGATGATCGCGTCGGAGGCCGAGGCCAGCATGACGTCGCTCTCGGTGATGGGGCCTGTGGCCGCGCGCAAGATCTGCAATTCGACCTCGCCACCGTTCAACCGTTCCAGCGACGTGACAATCGGCTCCAGCGAGCCTTGCACGTCGGCCTTGACGATCAGATTGAGCGTCTTGGTCTCGCCTTCTTGCAGCCGGGCGAAAAACTCATCCAGCGTCGTTGATTTGCCGCGAGAGGTGGGCGTTACGCGCGCCGCTTCGCGGGCATCGTCGATCATCTTGCGGGCGACCTTCTCGCTCTCGACCACCTGGAACTGCTCGCCGGCGACGGGAATGCCGTCCAGGCCCGACACCGCCACCGGTGACGACGGACCGGCCGCCTTCACGTTCTTGCCGGTGTAGTCGAACATCGACTTGATCTTCCCATAATGCTCGCCGATCAGCAGCGTATCCCCGACGCGCAAGGTTCCGTTCTGCACCAGCAGCGTGGTCATGATGCCCTTGCCGCGCTCGATTTTGGCCTCGAGCACAGTGCCTGAGGCAGTCGCTTCGGGGTTGGCGCGGGGGTTCACTTCCTCGGCCGTCAGCAGAACCGCTTCCAGCAGGTCGTCGATGCCCAGCTTCTCGCGGGCCGACACGGGAATGACCAGCGTGTCGCCGTCCCAGTCGTCGGGAACCAGGCCCATTTCGGACAGCTGCTGCTTCACGCGGTCGGGGCGAGCGCCGGCCAGGTCGATCTTGTTCAGGGCGACGACGATGGGCACACCGGCGGCGCGGGCGTGGTCGGCGGCCTCGCGGGTCTGGGGCATCACGCCGTCGTCGGCGGCCACGACCAGGATGGCGACGTCGGTCGCCTGGGCGCCGCGGGCGCGCATGGCGGTGAACGCCTCGTGGCCGGGCGTATCCAGGAAGGTGATCAGCCGTCCGTCCTTCACGGTCTGGTAGGCGCCAATGTGCTGGGTGATGCCGCCGGCCTCGCCTTTGGTGACGTTGGCCTTGCGAATCACGTCGAGCAACGAGGTCTTGCCGTGGTCGACGTGGCCGAGCATGGTGACGATGGGTGGCCGCGGCTGCAAGTTGGCATCGCTTTCCTCAGCCAATACCTTGCGCCAGCCGGTCTTTTCTTCATCTTCGGCCGCTTCGGCAACCGCTTCCTGTTGGGCGACCACGTCGAAGCCCAACTCGCCGGCCACGATGGCCGCCGTGTCGAAGTCGATTTGCTGGTTGATATTGGCCATGATGCCGTTGGCCATCAACTCCTTGATGACGTTGATCGGGCTGACGCCCATCATGGTGGCCAATTCGCGAACCGTCACAAATGCCGGAATCTCGATTAAAGTTTTAGTATCTGCCATACTGTTTGCCCACTCCGTTTGCCCACTCCGCTCGCCGTCTTTGGGGCGCATCGGCGAAACCCGGCCGAATGCGCCGTGGCTCTATTCAATCACTTGTTCTGTCGCGGCCGTCGCCGTCGGGCGGCGGGGATCGGCGGCAATGGCCGCCAGTTCCGCTTCGCTCAGCTGCGCGTTGAGCGCCTGGTTCAGGATGCCGGGATGGCGGATGGCCTTGTCCCAGCATGCGACCTGATCGCACAAATACGCGCCACGGCCGCTGCGTTTGCCGGTTGGGTCAACCACGACGCCGCTGTCGGGTGTGCGCACCACGCGCGTCAGCCGCCGCTTGTCAAACTGGCGGCGGCAGACGATGCATGTTCGTTGCGGCACATGGCGCGCGGGGCGGCCTGGCTGCTTGCCGGTCATTGTTAATTCCTATAGATCACTCAGATCGATGTCCTCATCGAGCCAGTCGGAGCCGCCCTTCTTGCGCTTGCGCTGGACGACGACCTGATCCAGGTCTTCATTATAGACCAGAGGCTGGCCCTTGCGCTTCTTGCGCTTGGTCTCTTCCTCGGCTGCTGCTTCTTCGGCCGTGGGTCGCACGACGACGACGCCGGGCTTCTTCTTCGGCTCGGGCTTCGCGGGTTTTGCTTCTTCCACGAAGATGGTCTGCGACAGGTCGTCGAGCGGGGTGAGGGTCTCTTCGATTTCGGGCAGCACCTCGTCGGGTTCCAATAGGCCGACGATCTCGCCTTCTTCGGTTTCCTCGTCGGCGGCCATAATCTCGACTTCCTCATCGGCGAAGTCCATATCGGGCACCGACGTTTCCATCTCTTCCGCGTCTACTACCCGGTCGATCAGCGGCACTTCCTCGACGACGGTGAATTCGCCGTCATCAATCAGCCCCGCCACTTCCGCTTCGGCGACGGCTTCGCTTTCGGCCGCCACCAGCGCGTCAATCTGCGCCGACTGGTAGGCCGTCAGAGTCTCCTTAACCGTTTCCAGGGCCTTTTCACCCAGGCCGCGCAGCTTCAGGAAGTAATCGTCGCCCATCTCCAGGATGTAGATGAGATCGCCGACGGTGTTGACGTTGGTGTCGAGCAGCAGGTTATGGATGCGGCCCGGCAAATCGAGCACGTCCAGCGGCTGCTGCCAGGCCTCTTCGGGCACGCGCTTGCGCAACTCGGCCCGCTCGCGGCGCACGACTTCGAATTTCTGCGCGCGGTCGGCGATAATGCGTCCCTCGACGCCGGCCACAAGCCGGTCGAGCGTCAGGTAATCTTCGGCCGTGACCGGGCGACCCATCTGCTTTTTGTCCAGAATGTTGCGTACTTGCGCCTGGAGCGCCTCGTCCTTGGCGACGCGCTGGTCGGCCATCGGATGATCGAGGTTGTTGAGCGATTCCGCCGCCGCCTCGGTCAGGTTTTTGATGTCGATGCGCCAGCCGGTGAGCTTGGCGGCCAGACGGGCGTTTTGCCCTTCGCGGCCGATGGCCAGCGAGAGTTGATCGTCGGGCACGATGACCACGGCCGTCTTGCCCTCTTCGGGATGCTCTTCCAAAAAGACGTGGGAGACGCGCGCCGGGCTGAGCGCCTTGGCGATGAACACGCGCTGGTCGCCGTCCCATTCGATGACGTCGATCTTTTCGTCGTTCAGCTCGCGGACGATGCTCTGGATGCGCACGCCGCGCATGCCGACGCACGCGCCGACCGGGTCGACGCCGTGCTGCAATGCCTGCACGGCTACCTTGGAGCGCTGGCCCGCCTCGCGGGCGATGCTCTTGATGTCCACCTGGCCGTTGTAGATTTCCGGCACTTCCAGCTCCAGCAGGCGGCGCAGCAGGTTGCGATGGTTACGGCTGACGACGATCTGCGGGCCACGGCTGGTGCGGCGCACTTCGAGAACGTAGACGCGAATCTTGTCGTGGGCGCGATAGCGCTCGCCTTGCACCTGCTGGCTCTTGGGCAGGATCGCTTCGGTGCGGCCCAGGCCAATAGTGATGTGCTGGCCGCTGATGCTCTGCACCGTGCCGTTGACCAACTCGCCCTCGCGGCCGGAGAAGTCCTCGAAAAGGTGCTCGCGCTCGGCCTCGCGGACGCGCTGGAGCAGCACTTGCTTGGCGGTCTGGGCAGCGATGCGGCCGAATTGTTCGGTGGTGCTGTCGATCATGACCACGTCGCCCAACTGGGCGTCGGTGTGGCCTTCCTTGCGCGCCGCGGTCAACGTCACCTCGGTGCGGTTGTCGATGATGTCGTCGACGACCTCTTTTTCGGTGAAGATGGTCGGTTCGCCGGTGCGCGGGTCGATCTCCACGGTAACCATCTGGTTACTACTGAGGTTGGCGTCGCGCCGGTAGGCGGAAACAAGGGCTATCTTCAATGCTTCGAAGACGTCCTCTTTGGGGAGACCCCGTGACTCACATATTTCGTTGAAAGCCAGGATAAATTCGCTCTTCATGGAACTTGTTCAACCTATTCAGTTTTTGTGCGACGGTGCGCTATCGAATTTCACGACAGACACAAGAAACAAAAAAAGTGGGGGTGCCCACTTTTCCGTCGATGAATCTCCAGATTGTCGTGAGACATAGTATAGCACAGGGTGGGGCAACTGACAACCACGGGAAGAGGTTGTTGCCGGGCAACAATCGTATTGGACCGCGAGTTGCTGCGAATGAACGCGAATGAACGCGAATAAGAACGGATGGGGCAGGTTTGAGGTCAGGGGTGCATAAACCGCCGCCCGCCCAGAAAGCTGTCCCGCAGCGACTCGACCGCGTTGATGTCATCCACATACACCCCATTGCGCGAGCGGCCGGAGTGGATCATCACCATGCCGTCCTTGTCGCGCGCCGGGCCGAGGCTGATGCCCACGTGGCTGACGACCCGATGGCCGCCCGACCCGCCGAAGTAGAGCAGGTCGCCGGCGGCGTAGGGCGGCTCCACCGGTTGCCCGGCGTCGAACTGCACGTCGGCGTCGCGGGGGATGATGACCCCGGCCAGCTTGTGCATGAGCTGGGCGAAGCCGGAGCAGTCGATACCCAGCGCCGACGTGCCGCCCCACAGATAGGGCACGCCGATGTAGCGGTGGGCGTCTTCGATGAGGCGCGCCCGCGTGGCGGCCGGGTCGAGGTCGTTCACCAGCGGCCGCAACTCCGTAGCGAACACGTAGCCGCGCAAGCCGCCGGCCAATGTCACTTCCATCCAGCCTTCGGGACGCCATGAGGCGACCGCGGCCACGCGCGTTCCGGCCAGAATGCGGCCGACCAGCGGCGCGGCGGCGTCCGGCCCATTGCGCATGAGGGCCATCGGCTCGCCGACCAGGACGTTGGGTTCGGCCGCTTCGTTTGCCGCGCCGAGGTAGCCGTTGAAGACCCAGCCGAGGTAGCCGTCCTCGAGGCGGCCGAATGACCAGCGCTCGCCCTCGTCGAAAATCTCGACGACCGTGCCGTTGAGCACCTGCGATTGCTGTTCGGCCAGCCACGACGGCTCGCGCTGCCAGCCGGTCAGGTTGGCGGTGACGACCCGCAGATGCGGCGAGGTCTGACGCAGCACGCGGACGCGGCCGAATTCCCAGCGGGCGTCGGGCGCGCGGCGGCGCAGGTGGTCGCGCACGGCGTCGAGCGTGGCCTCGTCCAGCACGGTGCCTTCGAGGTGCCGGCGGCCGTCGCTCTCCACGATCTCCAGCCGGCAGACGTTGAAGCGGGTATCGGCAAATGGCTGTCGGGCTTCTTCCAGAGCTTCATTGAGTTGCGGGTTCATAGGTGAATTGTCCATCGGATTTGTTTGTCGTGTCAATCGGTCGCCGCTGCTTCGCGGCGAACTACGCCAATTCCCGGCCGGTCGGGCACGTGGACGCGCCCGGCGTCATCATAGATCAGGCCGTCGAACGGGTCGTTGGCGATGAGCCACGGGGCGTCGAGGTCGAGCCAGTCGGCCAGCCCCATCAGGTGGGCCATGGCCGTCGCGCCGAGCGAGGTCTCGACCATGCAGCCGAGCATGATGCCCAGCCCCAGTTCGCGCGCGCGGCGCAGGATAGCCAGCCCAGGCGCCAGCCCGCCGACCTTCATCAGCTTCAGATTGATGCCGCCGACGCCGGCCGCGGCCAGCCGATCCACGTCGGCCAGGGTCTGCAGCGACTCGTCGGCGACGACCGGCACGGCGCAGGCCGCCTGCACCCGGCCCATGCCTTCGTAGTCGCCCTTGGCAACGGGCTGCTCCACCAGCGACACGCCGAGGGCCACCATGCGGCCGATCTCGCCGATGGCTTCGTCGGCCGACCAGCCGGCGTTGGCGTCGACGTAGAGCGTGGCGTCGGGGCGGGCGGCGCGCACGGCGGCCACGCGCTCCACGTCGCGGCCGTCGGCCCCACCGAGCTTGAGCTTGATGACCGAGCAGCCGGTCAATTCGGCGGCGCTGCGACCCATCGCGTCCGGCTCGTCGATGGCCAGCGTGAACGATGTGGGCAGCGGCCGCGGCGTGGGCAGGCCCAGCAGGGCGTGGAGCGGCTTGTCATGGCGCTTGCCGAGGCGGTCGTGGAGCGCCAGATCGAGCGCGGCGCGGGCCGGGGCGGGGCCATCGCTGCCCACGAAGGCGGCGATGCCGGCCGGATCGTCGGGCAGGGGGTCGAGGCGACGGGCGGCCGCGTCCCACCAGGCGGCCATCATCTCGGTGGAGACACCATAATAGGGCGGAATGGTGCCCTCGCCCCAGCCCTCGTCGGCGGGCGAGGCGCCGCTCAGCCGCAGCCAGTGGGCGGTGCGCGTCTCGCTGGTGCCGTGGCTGATGCGGAACGGGTTGCGCAGGTGCAGGGTGATCGGTTCCCAGTTAAGATGAGTCATGGAGCGATATTATCCGTGAATTTTGCCGATTGGGCAGATTTATGGAGCCTGCAATCGGCCGAACGGGTGGGAGCTGCGGCCTTATCCGGCCTGCAGGATGGTTTGAAGCGCCCGCACGTTTTCGGTTTCGTCGAATATGGCGCGCACGGGGATGTGGAAGCCGGGCACGGCCGCGCTGCCGAGCGGCCCATCGATGACCTTGACGGCCAGCTCGTAGGAGTCGCCACGAAGCAGGTATTGCTCCACGACCTCGGCCGTCGGGTCGATGATCCAGTATTCGCCGACGCCATGGGCGGCGTAATCCACCAGCTTGACCCCGCGATCATGGGCCGCCGTGCTTTCGGAGAGGATTTCCACGATGAAATCGGGCGCGGGAAAGTGCATCTGGCGCGGCTTGAACTGGGCGGCCGTTTCCTTGCGGAAGTAGCACAGATCCGGCTCGTAGTCGTTGCGCGAGAGGGAGATCATGATCTTCTCGTAGCCGACGTAGCCCAGATCGTTGATACGGACATAGGTTGACAGCAATGTCAAGAGAAGTTGCCCGACCTGATTGTGTTCCAGGCGCACAGGGGAGTGGAAAACCGGCTCACCGTTGATGAACTCCGCCTTGTCGCCTTCGGTGATCGCTTCGTAGAAGCGATGGCGTGCATCCTGTTCGTCGTTGAGGACGGTCTGGATTTGCCGCGCGTAAAATGGAAGCCGGGGGGATTCCAGGATTCGCGTCAGAAGGGTCTCATCGTTGTCTCGGATCGTCATCGCAGCTGCCTTCATCAAGGATTGAATACCAGTATAATGGACGACCGGATCGTTCGCAAGGCGGCTATTCCTTCATCAGCAGCGCGGCCAGCAGGGCGCTGCGCTCGACCATTTTGGAGATGACGACGTGCTCGTGGCGGGCATGGGCGCCGTCGCCCACCGGGCCGAGGCCGTCGAGCGTGGCCGTGTGCAGGCTGGTCAGGTTGCCGTCAGAACCGCCGCCGACGGCCGTCTCTTCCAGCGCCAGCCCCATCTCCGCGCCGATATCGCGTGTCAGTTCCCACAGCGCGGCGTTGCGCGGCGTGCGCTCCAGCGGCGGCCGATCGAAGCCGCCGGTGATCTCCAGCGTCGTGCCTTCCAGCGGCGGGGTCAAGGCGCGCACGGCCTGTTCCAGCTGCTCGGCGTCGGCCACAGTGGCGGCGCGCACGTCGACCACCGCCCGGCATTCCGGAGCGACGACGTTGGAGCGCAGCCCGCCGCTGATGAGGCCGGTGTTGACCGACACGCCGCGCGGGTAATCATTGAGCGTCGCCAGCGCGCGGACGATCTCGGCCATGCCCAGAATGGCGCTGACCCCCTTCTCCGGCTCCAGCCCGGCGTGGGAGGCGCGGCCGCGGACGACGATCTCGAAGTCGCCGATGCCCTTGCGCGCCGTCTTGAGCTTGCCCGCTGCCCCGGCCGCCGGCTCCAGGATGAGCGCGCGGGCCGATTCGGCGGCCAGCTGCTCGATGACCGGCCGCGACTCGATGCTGCCGATCTCCTCGTCGGTGTTGATGAGGAAAACGGGCGCGAGCGGCGGCTCCAGCCCCAACTCCTGCAAGGCGCGCAGGGCGAAGATGCCCTGCGTCAGGCCGCCCTTCATGTCGAAGCTGCCGGGGCCGCGCAAGATGTCGCCCTCGATCTCCAGCGGCATCTCGGCCAGCGTGCCGACGGCCCAGACGGTGTCGCAGTGGCCGAGGAGGAGTTGCGTCGGCCGTTCGCCGGCGGTCGGATGACGGGCGATGAGATAGCCGCCGGTGCGCGTACCCGGCGTGTGGCGGACGTGGTAGCCGAGGCGGTCGAACTGCTCATAGAGGATGCCGATTGGTCCGGCCTGCGTCTCCGGCACGTCGGACGGCGATTCGGCGGCGACGAGTTCGGCCAGCAGGGCGACCATGTCGTGGCGCTGGTTGGTCAGGTGGGCGAGAAGGCGTTGGGTGTGGGTCATGGGGGAAGTATAGCCAAACCGGATACGAGATACGAGATGCGAGATACGAATTACGAATTAAGAGCGTCACTCGTCACTCCCACCCAAAGCGCCCCCTAGCGAGGTATCGTTCCGCGGATTGGAAACCGGGTTTCTTCCGGGAAACCCGGCTTCTACTCTTCCCGTTAATCAATTTGGCGTCCATGTGGCCCCACCCCCCAGGGTTTTTCAGTACGTTGAATGGGGCAATAAACAAGCGGATGGGTTAAACTACTCCTCTTAATCCGTTAGTAAAGAGGAAGCGTTATGACCAGAGGCGTAATCGCCGCCGGAGACCGACAGACCGCCGCCGCCGGAGCCGAAATATTGCGACGGGGCGGCAATGCCGCCGACGCGGCCGTGGCCGCTGCCTTCGTGTCGTTTATCGCCGAGGCAGGGGTCGTCCATTTGGGCGGCAGCGGCATCGCCCAGCTGTATGACGCGCGGACGGGCGAATCCCGCGTCTACGACTTTTTCAGCGTCGTGCCTGGACTGGACGGGACGCCGCCCGCCGCGCTCGATTTCGAGGAAGTGACCATCGACTTCGGCTCGGCGACGCAGCGCTTCTATCTGGGGCGCGGCTCGGTGGCCGTGCCGGGCAATATCGCCGGGTTGTGCCGCCTGGCGGCCGACTACGGCCGCTTGCCCCTCGACGTGCTGCTGGAGCCTGCCCTGCGCCTGGCGCGCGACGGCGTAGCCCTGTCCGCCTTTCAGGCCGACACCTGCCGCCTGCTGGCCCCGCTCTATACCCACACCGACGATATCCGGCGCGTCTATGCCCCCCACGGCCGGCTCATCGAGGCCGAGGAGCGGCTGTTCATTCCCGACCTGGCCGCCACGCTGACCGCGTTGGCCCGCGAGGGGGAGGCCTATGCCTGCGATGGCGCCCTGGCCCGCGCCTTGCTCGACGACCAGGTGGCCAATGGCGGCCTGCTGACGGCGACCGACCTGGCCCGCTACGAGGTCTTGCGCCGCGCGCCCATCACGCTGCGCTACCGCGACTACGAGGTTATGCTGCCGGGGATGTGCTCGGTCGGCGGCATCCTGACGGCGTTCACGCTGAAGCTGCTGTCGGCGTTCGACGTGGCCGCGCTGCCCCACGGCTCGGCCGCCCACCT
>DAOMSB010000062.1:0-8400 GCA_035446145.1 Promineifilum sp. (SeqCode)
TCCGGCGTGGCCAGCCTGGAGACCGCCCGCGATCGCGAGACCTTCGAGACCACCCGGATCACCGATCGCAACGGCGAAGTGCTGTGGGAGATATTCGGCGAGGGCAAGCGCACCCGCATCCCCCTCAGCGAAATCCCCGACTATTTCATCAAGGCCACCATCGCCGTGGAAGACGACACCTTCTATGAGAACATCGGCCTCGACGCGCCCTCGCTGGCCGCGGCCGTCATCGCCAATGTGCGCAACCCCGACGCGCGGCCGGTGGGCGGCAGCACCATCACCCAGCAGATCGTGCGCCACATCGCTTTCGATTATGAGGAGCGCACGGCCGTCTCCTACGACCGCAAGATCAAGGAGCTTGTCCTGGCCTGGATGATGAACCGGGATTTCACCAAGGATGAAATCCTGGAGATGTATCTCAACGAGATCTATTACGGCAATCTCGCCTACGGGGTCGAGGCGGCCGCGCGCACCTACTTCGCCAAGCCGGCGTCGGCGCTGACGCTGGGCGAGTCGAGCCTGCTGGCCGGCCTGCCGCAAAGCCCGGTCGATCTGGATCCGTTCACCAATCTGGAAGGGGCCAAGGAACGCCAATGGCTGATCCTCAACCTCATGGTCAGCGAGGGGTTCATCGATCAGGCCACAGCCGAGACCGCCTATCTGGAGCCGCTCAACTTCGCCGCGCAGGAAGTCAGTCTGGAAGCGCCCCATTTTGCCGTTTACGTGCGCCAACTGCTGGAGCAACAATATGGCGCGGAGTTGGTGGCCAATGGCGGCCTGCGCGTGACGACTTCGCTGGATATGGAGTTTCAGCGGCTGGCCGAGGGCCTGGCCCGGCAGCATGTGGGGCAGGTGGACCCGGCCAAGAATCTGACCAATGCCGCTCTGGTGGCCATGAAGCCGGGCACGGGCGAGATCCTGGCCATGCTGGGCAGCGTGGACTACGAGAACGAGGCCATCGACGGCCATGTCAATGTGACGCTCTCGCCGCAGCAGCCGGGCAGCAGCATCAAGCCGCTGACCTATGCCGCCGCGCTGTCGCCCACCGACCCGGCATCGCCCGAGGGCGGCGCGCCACGCTGGACGGCGGCCGACATTCTGTGGGACGTGCCGGTGAAATATGAGCAAGCCGTCGGCGAGCCTTATGCGCCTGTCAACTACGATGGCGCGTTCCACGGCCCGGTGCGGCTGCGGGCCGCGCTGGCCAACAGCTACAACATCCCCGCCGTGCTGCTCTTGCAGGACATCGGCGTGCCGCGGCTGCTGGAGTTCGGCCGCGCCTTGGGCCTCGACTCGTGGACCGGCGACTCCAGCCAGTACGGCCTGTCGCTGACTCTCGGCGGCGGCGAGGTGACGCCGCTGGAGCTGACGACCGCCTACGCCGCGCTGGCCAATGGCGGCAATCGCGTCGCCCCGGTGGCCATTCTGCGCGTGGAGCGCACCAACGGCGAGGTGCTCTACGAATACCAGCCGAGCGAGCCGCAGCGGGTCATCGACGAGCGCGTGGCTTATGTGATCAGCAACATCCTCGACGACGACCAGGCCCGCATCCCGGCCATGGGCAGCCCCAACCCGATGGAACTGCCCTTTCCGGCCGCGGCCAAGACGGGCACCACCAACGACTTCCGCGACAACTGGACGATGGGCTACACGCCCGGGCTGGTCGTCGGCGTCTGGACGGGCAACACCGACAACAGCCCAATGGTCCACATCAGCGGGCTGGAGGGCGCGGCCCCGCTGTGGAGCAGCTACATGCAGGGGGTCTACAGCAACGGCGGGCTGGTGGCCCGGCTGGAGGTCAACGGCCAGGTGCCGCCGTCGGAGTTCATCCGCCCGCTGGGCCTGACCGAGCGGCCGCTCTGCGCCCTGACCAGCGCCGCCGTCGGCTCCATCGACTGCGTCCCCGCAGGCGAGGAGTTGTTCCTGGAGAGCGGTCTGCCGCCCACGCCGATGCCGACCGTCGAGGGGCCGGCGGTCTTCTGGGAGAAGCTGGACCCGGCCGTCTGGCGCGCCGTGGCCATGCCGCTGCCGCCGCCCACGCCGGAAGAGATCGCCCTGATCCCGCCGGAGCAGCTGGAAGACCAGCCGCCGCCGCAACTGTTCTGCCATTTCGCCGAAGGGACGGCGCTGGAACTGCTGCCGCCGACGGCCGCGCCGCAGGTGTTCCTGTCGCCGCCCCACAACGCCGAGAGCCTGAAGCCGGCCCACGAATGGGCACAGGCCAACAACATCGCCATCCTGCCCACGGCGACCTGCACCGAGGAGATGCTGGCGGAGTCGTTGGGTCAGGGGCAAACGGCCGTGTGGCGCATCACCTCCCCGGCCGACGGCGACATCGTGAAGGGCAATGTGCCCATCATCGGCACGGCCAGCTTCGACCCGGCCGAGGTGGAGTTCTACAAGATCGAACTGGGCATCCCCAACGGCGGGGACATCCAATGGCTGACGCTGGGCGAGACCCACAACACGCCGGTGGTCAACGGCCAGCTGGAATATCTCCAGGCCGAGGGCCTGCCGCCGGGGGTCTACTACCTGCGGCTAATCGTCATACAGGACAGCAACTACGTCGGCGAGCCGCATCAGATACAGATCATCGTGGAAGCCCCGTAGTACGTCATTAAGACCTGACAGGTGGGCGCGATCGGGCGCTTGCTCGACCGGCGACTTTGGTGCGCCCACCTGTCAGGTCTGCCTGGATTACAACTCCATCGACCGCTCGGAGATGGAACTGGACAGCTTTTCGGCGAAGTCGGCCAGCGACATCGCGCCGTGATCTTCGTTGTCCCGCGTACGCACGGCCACCGCGCCCGCTTCCATCTCCTTGTCGCCCACCACCAGCATGTAGGGAATCTTCTGCAACTGCGCTTCGCGAATCTTGCGATTCATGCGCTCGCTGCTGTCGTCGACCATGACGCGCGCGCCGATCTCCTTCAGCGCGGCCGCCATCTGACGAGCGTACTCCAGATGCCGGTCGGCGATAGGGATGATCGCCACCTGCACAGGCGACAACCACACCGGAAACGCGCCGTTGAAATGCTCAATGAGGATGCCCACGAAGCGCTCCATGCTGCCGAACGGCGCACGGTGGATCATCACCGGCCGGTGCTTCTGGCCGTCCTCGCCCGTGTACTCCAGGTCGAACCGCTCCGGCAACAGGAAATCGACCTGCACCGTGCCCAGTTGCCATTCCCGCTTCAACACGTCGCGGAAGATGAAGTCGAGCTTCGGCCCATAGAAGGCGGCCTCGCCCTTTTCAACCGAGTAGTTGAGGCCCAGCTTGTCGGCCGCGTTGCGGATGGCGGCGATGCCGCGCTCCCACATCTCCGGCTCCCCGGCGTACTTGTCGCTCGTCGGGTCGTTGATGCCCAGCCGGGCGCGGAAGTCACTGAAGCCAATCGTGCTGAAGACGTACTGGATCAGGTCGACGACGGCGATGAACTCCTCCTCAAGCTGGTCGGGCGTCACGAACAGGTGCGAGTCATCGACCGTGAAGCCGCGCACCCGCGTCAGGCCCGTCAGCTCGCCGCTTTTCTCGTAGCGGTAGACCGTGCCGAACTCGGCCAGCCGGTAGGGCAGGTCACGGTAGCTGCGCGGCTCGCTGCGATAGATCTCGATGTGGTGGGGGCAGTTCATCGGCTTCAGCAGGAACTCTTCCTCATCGACCTTGATCGGCGTGTACTGGCTGTCCTTGTAATAAGGGTAGTGGCCGCTCTTCTTATAGAGTTCCAGATTGCCGATGTGGGGCGTGATGACCGGCAGATAGCCGCGCTCCAGTTGCGCCTGGCGCAGGAAGCTCTCCAGCGTCTCGCGCAGCACGGCCCCCTTGGGCAGCCACAGCGGCAGGCCGGAGCCGACCAGCGGCGAGATGTGGAACAGCCCCAGTTGCTTGCCCAGGCGGCGATGATCGCGCAAGCGAGCCTCTTCGAGGCGCTGCAAATAGTCGTCCAGCTCCGTCTTGTTGTGCCAGGCCGTGCCGTAGATGCGCTGGAGCTGGGGGTTCTTCTCGTCGCCACGCCAGTAGGCGCCGCCCGTGCGCAGCAGCTTCACGGCGTTGGACTTGATGTCGCGCGTGCGGCCGACGTGCGGCCCGCGGCAGAGATCGACGAAATCGCGCTGGCGATAGATGCCTACTTCCGTCGCCGGTTCGGCCGTCGGGTTGCCCATCTCATCGACCTTGCCCGCGGCCAGGTCCTTGATTAGTTCGACCTTGTAGGGCTGATCGCGGAAGAAGGCCAGCGCCTCGTCGATGCCCATCGTCGTGTGCTGGAATTCGGCGTTGTCGCGCAGAAGTTCCTTCATGCGCTCCTCGATGCGCTCCAGGTCTTCGGGGGAGAACGTGCGGGGTTTGCCGCGCTCGTCCTTGCCCAGGTCGAAGTCGTAGTAGAAGCCGTCCTCGACGGGCGGGCCGATGGCCAGCCGCACTTCGGGGAACAGATCGACCACCGCCTCGGCCATCACGTGCGCGGCCGAGTGCCGGATGCGATAGAGTTCCGTCTCGATATAGGGGATGTTGTTGTCTGACATGATACACCTTAATTGACCGCTGACTGCTGACCGCCGACCGCCGCCGGAATTAGCTCGGTCGGCCGTCGACGGTCGGCTGTCGGTTCAAATAAAAACGCCGCCGCCCCGTATTGGGGCGACGGCGGTCGCGGTTCCACCCAATTTCAAGAGACGCGAACGTCCCTCAATCTCGATTCGGCCGATAACGGGGCCTGGCCGGGCCGTCTTATTGGGTGGGCAGACGTTCTGTCTGCCCTGGGAGGCACAACCCTGGGTTTGCCTCAACCGTTCGGACGGCCGCTCCCGGGTGGTTTTCGTCGCCTTCGCTTGCGGTGAGCACTCCCAGTCGATGATGCCCACTCTCTGGCGCGCGCTTGGCGATTACTCGTCCCGGTCAACGCGTTTGGCTATTTGCTTGTCGATGTGATGCATTTTTTCAAATACATCGTACTTTATTATGAGTCTTGATTATAGATCAGAGCAGCGAGATGTCAAGAATATTATTCGGATGGAGTGCCTTCCCGAGGGGTTATGGGTGTCGACTCGATAACGGTTCGTTGCTCAGCAATCCGGCTTACAAGTTCCTCGATCTCTACAGGTTCATTATCAGGACGACCCAGGTAGCGACCATCTTCCTGTAAACGAAAATATGATTCGAAAGGGACACCCACAAAAGAAAACGTCTCGCGCTTTCCCTCGCGCCACATAGTGCTTCTTTGATTGGCAAAAACGATAACGATGTCACCTGGTTGTAAGTCATGTCCCGCATCGCTATGGAGATAAGCTCCTCCTTCGCTCGTCTGAACTAAAACCATTTCTTCCGCCGGGCTATTGCCCCATGTTGTAATAGTAACTTTTTGGTCGACATCCATCGAGCCTACAATTGGCCGCAATACTTTAAAAGTGATCGTATGGAACGGTCGTCCTCCTTCCAAATATTCACCACTTTCCTGATTGAAATGAGTCGTGGAGATTTCTTCCACCAATCCCTGGAATACCATATCCGCTTGATCAATCATCTCATCTCGTGTCAGCGAGATAATTTCACTCGACACGATTATCTGAGTTTGATCATTCTCAGTTTCCCCGGAGATCGGCTCTCTTGAACTGCAAGCTATCAGCCCTATGCTACTCAGCATGAACATACAGGAAAGCGTAAGCGCTTGTGTTGTCTTTGACATTTTCATCGGTTCGCCTCAACCTGATAGCGATCGATTGACCGTCAAACGTATCGCCGAATGTTGGATGCGATAGAGGCCCGTCGAAAGAAATCACAGCGTCATTTCAACATCCCCAGCACCCTACGAACGCCACCGGTACGGTTCCGGCACGGGGAAAACACCCTCCCACACCACGTTGCGGAAATAGTCGGGATCGGTATTGCCTTCGGTGTTGATCAGCAGCACGCGGGAGTTTTCATCGAGTTGAAGCTGTTGCCTGAGTTCGGCCGCGCCTTCGTAGCCCATGATAAACGGCAGTACGCCCAGCGTGACGGCCCCCGATTCGCCGGAAATCACAACCGGGTCGCCCTTCAGGGGCACGCCATACATGCGCATCCCCTTGGCCGCCACATAATCGGGGGCGGTGACGATGAAGTCGGCACAATCGCGGAGTATTTCCCAGGCCAATGGGCTGGGTTCGCCGCAGGCCAGCCCGGCCATAATCGTATCCAGATCGCCGGAAACCGAATGCGGCCGACCGTCGCCGATCCGGAGGGACTGATAAAGGCAATCAGCCTTACGCGGCTCAACGACAACCGAAATGGGCGCGCCGGCCCCAAACAGCTTTTCATAGAAAGCAATCATGGCCGCCGCGAACGCACCAACGCCCGCCTGCAGGAATATATGGGTCGGCTTCACGATCCCTTGCGCCCCTAACTGTTCCTGGGTCTCGCTCAGCAACGTGGTGTAGCCCTGCATCACCCATTTTGGGATATCTTCATAGCCGGGCCAGGACGTGTCGGAGACGACCTGCCAGCCATTCGCCAGCGCGTCTCGTTCACATTGGCGCACGGCGTCGTCATAGTTGCCATCCACCACCCGCACTTCCGCGCCGAACTCGGCGATGGCGTCGATTCGCGCCTGGGAGGTGTGCTTATGGACATAGATGACGCATGGGAAGCCAAACTTGCGCGTCGCCCAGGCCAGCCCCTTGCCATGATTGCCGTCCGTGGCGCTGGTGAAGGTGATGTCGCCCAAGGTGGCGCGGATATCATCGGACATCAGTTCCTCGAATGACAGGCTGGGGCGACCCACCTTCCGGCAAATGAAGCGATAAATGGCAAAGGAGCCGCCCAGGGCCTTGAAAGCATTGAGACGCATGCGCGCCGATTCATCTTTCACCCAGATGTCGCCCAACCCCAGTCGTGAGGCCAGGTTAGATAGACGCTTGAGAGGGGTCATCTCAAAGCGCGGCATTTGCATGTGAAACGCGCGGGCCTCTTCCGTCGTCCCGTCGGGCAACAAGTGGTCGACCGCCTTTCTCCCTGCCTGGGCATCCATATGCGGGTTTTTTAGCCAGACAAGTGGCGTGTCATCATCGAAGTTCATGATGGATTCCTTTTGGTATATTTTGTGGACGGTATCCCTCAACTGCCGCTCGCCCTGAATCGCCGCGCGAATGCGGCGGCGACACGCGCGGCCTGCGCGCCGGCAAAGGCGTCCATGCGTGTATTGTAGTCGGGTGGTGGTGGGTTAGCAATGAGTCGCGGCGGCGCGGGGACGCACCATGCCGGCCGCGCGACTCATTCGTCACCGCTGTGCTTCTTCCACAGTGATTGAATGTCGCAGTGTTCCACTACTCCCCCAGCCCCAGGGGCCTGGCGGAGGCGGATAAAAAACCTCGAAGAAAGCACCGACAAACACTGTGAACGTTTGAGGTTCGGCCGGGGCTGTGACTGTGAAAGTGGCGACCCCGGTTTTGCCGGGATCTACTCCCTCACCCTGATATTGAGGGAGCGGCTCCCATATCTTCGGTTCAGTGTGGAGGGAATAGACCGGCATACCGAAATGGCTGCAATCATCGTTTCGCAACCAGGCTGTGACCTCGAATTCCTGTCCGGCATAAACTGTCGCCGGCGCTTCGAGCCACATCGTCGCTTTGTACGTCAGACACTGCGCCGTCGGCGCGACTGCCACGATCGGCATATACGTCCGGTAGGTCGGTGGGTCTGACGGTAATGCGACAACACTCGGCAAGAGCAAGCTCAGCAAACTTGCAAATATCGCTTTTGCCACGAGATGCATTGTTGGCTCCTCCCTGAGCGCGCCTCCATGAATCGATTAAACCGCCCGCGGCATTGTCTCAATCAGCGCCCGCAATACCCGATTCACCGCGTCTGAATCATGGAAATATTCGGCCACGTCCGGTTCAAGGATCACCACCCGCTCCTGATCCTTCAGGGCGAACCGGTTGGGTCTGGCCTTCCGATAGTCGAATTCGTATTCCGCCGGCAAATCATCGGATTCGGGGTTATTCGTAGGTGTTTTCTTCATAATCTCTTTATTTCCCGATCCGGCGCGTCGGTCTTAAGCATGGTTATTCCGACGACCGCCAGCGTCGGGGATTGGCATTCCCGTCAACATAGCGATTCATAAAGGCAAACTCGACCGTGAGCACGAACAAAATATAGTGGTCTTGCGGCGTGTAGGATGCGGCGCGGACGGCCTCCTGCCGGATGAGGGGATCGTCGCTCAACGTCGCCCGCCCCCTGACATAAAACTCACCGCCGCCGCCGCTCGAATCTTCCACCGAACAGTGCAGCGTATAGCGAGCATCCCGCCCCAGGTCCTTGCCCTTGGGCGAAGTGGGTTCCATAAACAGGAACAACTGCTCGCCCATAATGGGCGTCACCGGATGCACGCGCGGGCCGCCGTCGGCGCGCACTGTGCCCAGGTA
>DAOMSB010000062.1:8500-15330 GCA_035446145.1 Promineifilum sp. (SeqCode)
TGGGCGTCACCGGATGCACGCGCGGGCCGCCGTCGGCGCGCACTGTGCCCAGGTAAGCGACCTCGCTCTGAAATCGGGTTTTGCCGAACGCCGCAAGCTCGGGAGCCGCTTGTGTGAATTCCGCCCAACTTGCCATGGTTTGACCTCGCGCCGCTGAATGGGAAGTTTGAATCCGCATGGACTGCGGCCTGTTTACAAGCGCGTTCCACCGGGAAAGTATATCCTTTTTCCAAGGGAGAACCGGCATGCACACGACCAATTATTCAAATTGCCGGAATGAGAGGTCAGAGGTGTGGTATACTGAATCCATATGGCTGTCCTGGGTATACGGTGGACCGTGCAAGATCGAGACGGCAATTCGGTTTATTTAACCGAAGAAAGGTGGCATCATATCACCGAACCCAACAATCATCCTGAAGTCGCAGAATATGAAGATGCCTTAAAAATGGCCCTTCGGAGGGGAAGGCGGCGACAGGAACCGCTCAGTCCGCGGAAATATCGTTACGCTTATCCTGTTGAAGGTTTGCCTGATGGCTTTAATCATATCGTCGTTATCGTTCTTTTTGGTTTCAACGTAGACGAGCAAGGTGCGACAATCCCGAATAACTTTATCGCAACTGCTTTTCTCAAACACATTCGTCTTAAAGGTGGTGTTGAATGATCCCTGAAGCCACTTATACCTACGACTATGACAAGGAGGCTGATGTCCTCTATATCTCATTTTCCCCAAGTGAGAGGCCTACGGCCGCGGTTGAGCTAAATGACAATATCCTCTTGCGTTTCAATCGAGCCGAAAAACGCGCTATCGGGCTGACCTTGATGGACTTCTCGGTTTTGGTGCAGTTGACCGAATTGGGGCCGCGCAGTTTTCCATTGAGTGGTTTGGCGGACCTGGAACCGGATTGGCAGGAGGCGGTAATTGAAATCATCACCGCATCGCCAGTGAACAGGATTCTAAAGGTTTCCAGTTACATGCCTACGGCCGCGGAGGTGGTACCGATTACGTCGGTGGAGCGGCCGCCGATTCCATTGGCAGTTTAAGGGTCATCCGGACCTGCAGGAATAAAGCGGGCTGAGTCTGCTGCACTAATCAAGCCAGTATCTTGATAATTGCCGAGCTTCGATTATGGCAGCCCTAACGCTCTCCGACGCAGGCCCTATCGAAGGGGAAGGTAAATAATGCGCCCTTCCCATTCATTTTCAACGCTGAACTCGGCCAAAAGGAGAATATCATCAATTACAATGCCTATCGCTGTTGATTTGCTGACTTCGATCACACCGGGCATTGGTTGATTGGCTTCGACACGCTGGTAGGCGTAATGGGTGATCGTCGCCACGTCGTGGGTAAGCAGAAGGCGCTGTTGTTCGGCCGCCAATTCAAGGATTATGGAGTCACTTGCACCGGAAAGGCCGACATCCTGGACGCGGACAATGTCGATATCCGGCCGGCGACGGAGCAGGCCGCGAACGATATCATTATCGAAATTCTCGTCGGCGGCCAGGAGCAACACAGTAACTCACAACTCTGTGGCAGCCTGACGCGCCAACAAACGCTCCCGCACGCCGGCAGGATCGGATCGGGTTTCATTGAGCCGGCGGACTTGCTCAGCTTCCCCACGTCGTTGATGAAGATAGACTCCTACTTCATCCTTGTTCCGCAAGTAGTAGCCTATAACCGAGTAGATGTCGGCCAGAGGGACAGATGGGTATTGTTGGGCTATCTCTTCGGCCGTCGCGCCGTCGTTGAAAGCCTGCACGATAGTATCCAGTGTGACGCGCGTTTTGCTGACACGGATGACGCCGTTGAGGTCCGTTTCGAGTGGGATTGTCTCGATTGTGATTAACCCAGTCATTCGCTTTATCCTCTGATACTGATCCATTATACATTTGGTCGCCTTTGGAAGCCACGCAGAAGCCACGACATCCACGAACATGAGAGCGGCGGCGGGCAACCACATAGCCGGATAAGTGTGATTTGTGAGCGCGCCGAATTTCAAGTAGCATCCCCATTCGCAACAAGGAGCAACGCTTGAAAAGTTACGCCCACGACAATCTGCAATATTTTCGATTCCAGACGCTGCCCGGCAACGGCACCCCGGCGAACGACGTGGCCATCGACCACGCCATTTTCTCGCGGCGCGGCGGCTATAGCATCGCCCCATTCGACTCACTCAATATGAGCATGTCGGTGCCCGACGAGCGCGAGCGCGTCTACGCCAACCGGCGGCGGGTCTATGGCCTCTTCGGCCGCGACACCGACACCGTCGTCCACGCCCATCTGGTGCACGGAGCCGCCGTGGCTCGCGTGTCCTCGGCCAACAACGGCACGTGGGTGGAGCATGTCGACGGCCTCATCACCAACCAGTCCGGCACCGTCCTGAGCATGAACTTCGCCGACTGCACGCCCATCTTCCTCTATGACCCGCGCCGCCACGCCATCGGCCTGGGTCACGCCGGCTGGCGCGGGACGATGGTCGACCTGCCGGGGGCGATGGTGCGAGCCATGACCGCGCAGTTCGGCAGCGATCCGGCCGATCTCGTCGCCGCCGTCGGGCCGTGCATCGGCCCTTGCTGCTACGAAGTCGGCGAAGAGGTGATCGCCGCGGTTGAAGCGACGTTCACGGAGCCGGACACCTTGTTCCGGCCGCTGACCGGCGATGATCGATTGACAGCCGCGGGCCATCGCTTTTTCGATATGCCGCAAGCCAATCAAAGGAATCTGACCAATGCCGGCGTCCGCAACATCGAGACGTCCGGTCTTTGCACCGCCTGCCGCACCGACCTTTTCTTCTCCCACCGCGCCGAAAAGGGGCGCACGGGGCGGTTTGGGACGGTCTTTGCACTCGGCCGCGACTAATAAGACCTGACAGGTGGGTGACCAAAATTCCATTCCTGCGCAGATTCTCGTACGCCCACCTGTCAGGTCTCTCCGGCAAGGCTTACCATTCCCTTTGGAATCCGTGCCATTCGCGCGTATACGTGGTTAAATCACCCCTCATGAGCGAACGACAAAAACGAATCCTGGCGGTTGACGACAACGCCTACACCTTGCGACTGGTGGAGTTTACCCTGCGCGAAGCGGGGTTCCGCGTCACCACAGCCATCTCCGGCGAGGAGGCTGTCGAGCAGATCGAGGCGAGCGGCCTGCCTGATCTGGCTATCGTCGATCTGCACATGCCGGGCATCAGCGGTTTCGAGTTCGCCCATCGCGTCCATCAGTACAGCGACCTGCCGATCATCATGCTGACGGCCGTCAATCATGAGGGCACGGTCGTCGAGGGGTTGGAAGAACACGCCGAGGATTATATCGTCAAGCCCTTCAGCCCCGGCGAACTGGTGGCCCGCACCAATCGCGTCCTGCGTCGCATCGGCGAGTTCGCCTATGATCTGGAGCCGCAGACGCGCATCGACGACCGGCTGCTGATCGATTTCCCCAACCGCACGGCCATCGTCGAGGGCAAGCCCGAAGCGCTGACGCCGACGGAGACGAAGCTGCTCTATATCCTGATGCGCAAGGCGGGCCGCACCGTGCCGACCGACTACATCCTGCGCCGCCTGTGGCCGATGGAGCCGGTCTTCGAGGACCGGTTGCACGTCCATCTCCACCGGCTGCGGCGCAAAATCGAGGATCGCAAGGACAAGACGCGGCCGCGCTACATCCTCTCCGAGCGTGGCGCGGGCTATAGCTTCCGCGACCTAAGCGGGCAAGAGAGGGCGAATCCACAGGATTAGGCAGGCCGGTTCGCTCGTTCTCATTCGAACTCCCTCTCCCGTCAGTGAAACCCTTTGCCATCCTCGTTTAATCGACTCGCACTATGAGTACCTCTTGCACCCTCGACGACGTGCGCGCGGCGCTAAGCCTGCCCGACTTCGACGGCTTCGGCGCGCAACGGCAGATGATGCCCGCCGGGCGACCGGTCGGCCGCGCCGGAGAGGGGGCGACCGCGCCGCGCCTTGGCGGGGTGCTGTTGCTGCTCTACTGCGTTGACGAAAAGCTGCACCTGGTCCTCACCCGGCGGCCGGACTACGACGGCGTCCATTCCGGCCAAATCTCTTTTCCCGGCGGCCGCCACGAGCCGCCCGAGACGCTGGAGATGACCGCTCTGCGCGAGACCCACGAGGAGATCGGCATCTTGCCGGCCGATGTGGAGCTGCTGGGAGGGCTGACGCCGTTGTTCGTCGTCCCATCCAATTTCGAGGTGCATCCGTTCGTCGGCCGTTACATGCGGAACAAGCGGCCGGTGTTTGCGCCCGACACGCGCGAGGTGGCTGCTATTCTGGAGGTGTCGCTTCAGCTGCTGCTCGATCCGGCCACGCGGGTCGAGGAGGAGATGGAGTTGCGCGGCGGGTTGCGGCTGCGCGTGCCCTGCTTCCGCGTCGGCCGGCAGCGCGTCTGGGGCGCGACGGCGATGATCCTCAGCGAGTTTCTGCAGCGGCTCAACTACGTGAAGCTCATCCGCGAGCACGGCCTGCGGGTCGTCGATTAGGCCGGGATAAGCCATTGATGATGAACCAGAAACATCCGGAAAATGAGCAGGCGGCCGGCGGCGTGCCCCCCGTCGTCGAACTGCGCGGCCTGCGCAAATGCTACATGGAAGGCGGCCGCGAGCGCGTCATCCTCGACAGCGTCGATTACGCGTTCAACCGCGGCGAGTTCGTCGTCCTGCTGGGGCACAGCGGCAGCGGCAAGAGCACGCTGCTCAACCTCATCAGCGGCATCGACCGGCCCGATGGCGGCGACGTGTCCGTGCTGGGCACGACGATCACCCGCCTGAGCGAGCGCGAGCGCACCCTCTTTCGCCGCGACCACATCGGCTTCGTCTTCCAGTTCTTCAACCTCATCCCGACGCTGAGCGTGCTGGAAAATGTCACCTTGCCACGGGAATTGGCCGGGGGCAACCGTAAGACCGTCGAGGCGGCGGCCATGAGCTTGCTGGAGCGCGTGGGGCTGGCCGATCGGCGCGACACCTTCCCCGACAAGCTCTCCGGCGGCGAGCAGCAGCGCGTGGCCATTGCGCGGGCGCTGGCCCACGACCCGCTGCTGGTGCTGGCCGACGAGCCGACCGGCAATCTCGACGACGTGAACGGGGAGCGCGTGCTGGCCTTGCTGCTGGAACTCACCCGCGACGCAGGCCGCACCCTGCTCATGGCCACCCATAACCCCGATGTGACTCCCCTGGCCGATCGGGTGTTGCAGTTGAATGAGGGGCGGTTGGTGGAGTTGGGGTAGGGCAGTGGGGCAGTGGGGCAGTGATCAGTAGGTCAGTAGGTCAGTAGGTCAGTAGGTCAGTAGGTCGCAATTGCAATCGCTTTCGCAATCGCAATCGCTATCGTAATCGAAGATCGAAAGCGATTCCGATAGCGATAGCGATCCGTAATTCGTAATTCGTAATTCCTCATTCCCTCCCCATCGCCCTCACATTCTGCCGCAGCTTGATGATGCTGTCGGCGGGGTGATAGCCCTTGCGCAAGCTGGTGTTGGCGTAGACCAGCGTCCGCGGGCCGATGATGCTGCCGGGGTTGAGCACCGCGTTGCAGCCGGTCTGCGCCTCGTCGCCCAGTATGGCCCCGAACTTGGTCAGCCCCGTGTCGTATTCGACGCCCTCGATGACCAGCCGGATGGTCGGCCGCTTGCCCGTGGCGGCGTCCCTGGCGCTCAGGATGCCCAGGTTGCTCAGCTTCGTGCCCGCGCCGAGGTTGACGTGGTGGCCGAGGATGGAGTCACCGACGTAGGCGAAATGGGGGGCGGCCGCGCCGGGCAGGAAGAGCGCGTTCTTGGCCTCGCTGGCGTGGCCCAATGTGCTGCCGGCCAGCATGATGACGTTCTCGCGCACGTAGGCCCCGTGGCGCACCACCGCCCCCGCGCCGATGTAGGCCGGGCCGACGACGTAGGCTCCCGGCTCCACCACCGCGCCCGCCTCGATGACGATCGGCGCGTCGCCCAGCCACGCGCCGTCCATCACCGTGCCGTCGATGCGCCGCCCTGCGGCCGTCAACCGGGCCACGTGGCGCTTGATCTGCGGTATCGCTTCCCAGACGTAATCGCAACCGTCGAAGAAGGCGGCCGTGGTCGGGTCGGAGAGAGCGAACAGGACGGTGGGGTGTAGCAGATTTTCGGTCATGGTCATCCTCGATGGGCATCCTCGCACGTTTTGTCGGCAATGATGATAACTCATATGCGGGAATCGAGGGAATTATCACATTGCATCTGTGCATATTTGTGCATACAATAGATAAATATGGACTATCAGTGGGACAGAAGCAAAGCCGCATCAAATCGTCGCAAACATGGCGTGCGCTTTGTCGATGCGATCACAGTCTTCAGCGATGAATACGCCATCACGATTGAGGATGATTATCCTGATGAGGAACGGTTTGTCACGCTTGGCATGGACGCGCTGGGGCGGATTCTGTTGGTAATCTACACCTATCGCGGAAAAACTATACGGATCATTTCAGCGCGGAAGGCAACGCCATTTGAAGCGCAACAATACACAAGTGAACAATGAAGACCGAATATAACTTCAGCAAAGGCACGCGCGGCGCGATCGACCCCTTGCCCGCGGGGAAAAGCAGAATCACCATTCGGCTGGACAATGAGGTCCTGGACTGGTTTCGCGATCAGGTGGAAGAAGCGGGCGGCGGCAACTACCAGACGCTCATCAACAACGCCCTGCGGGACTACATCCTTGAACAGCGCTCAAAAGAAGAGGAGCCGCTGGAAGCGCTATTGCGGCGTGTACTGCGCGAGGAACTGGCCGGCTATGAATAGCTGACGCTCATTCCTCTTTCTTCACCCGCACCACCCCCTCCCGCGTGATCTGGAAGTG
>DAOMSB010000062.1:15430-17289 GCA_035446145.1 Promineifilum sp. (SeqCode)
ACGCTCATTCCTCTTTCTTCACCCGCACCACCCCCTCCCGCGTGATCTGGAAGTGGTCGAAGTCGCGGGCCACGAAGGTGTTGGGGAAGATGGCGCGGGCCTCGGTGCGGATGTCCCGCTCGGAGTAGCGTCGGCTGAGGTGGGTCAGGATGAGATGCCGCACCCCGGCGTCGCGGGCCAGCGTCGCAGCGCGCGCGGCCGTCATATGGCCGAAATCGACGGCCATCTGCCCCTCCTCCTCGGTGTAGGTCGCCTCCATCACCAGCGCGTCTGCCCCGCGCACGATCTCCAGCAGGTTGTCGGTGCGGCCGACGTCGCTGATGTGGACATACTTCGTGCCGGGCAGCGCCGGGCCGAGCACGTCGTCGGGTTGGATGACGCGGCCGTCGGCCAGCGTCACCGATTCGCCGCGCACCAGCAATGAGCGCTCCGGCCCGAAAGGCACACCCAGCTCGTCGGCCAGCTCGGCCAGGAACGGCCGATGGGGCTGTTCCTCGAACAGATAGCCCAGATTGTCCGGCCCGCGGTGGCTCACCTCGAAGGCAGTCAGGCTGAATTTGTCGTCGGCGCAGATGACGTCGCCCGGCCGGGTTGGGTGGAGGCTGATGTCGATGGGCGGCCGATGTCCGGCGAAGACCACCTTGAACAGCAGGTCGTGGACGCGGTTGAGCGTGGCCCGGCCGCCGTAGATGTCGATGTGGTCGAGGTTCTCCCAGCGGGCCAGCGTCGAGGTCAGCCCGCCGAGGCCGAGGATGTGGTCCAGATGGCCGTGGGTCAGCAGCACGGTGTCGAGCCGCTTGAAGCCCAGACCGCTGCGCAGGATTTGGCGCTGCGTGCCCTCGCCGCAGTCCAGCAGGAAGCGGTAGTGGCGGTGGAGGATGATGTGGCTCGACAGGCCGCGCGTGGTCGTCGGCGCGGATGACGAAGTGCCCAGAAATATCACTTCAAACATAATGACTTTGAATGGAAAGTGGGGCCGTTGGTCTGGTGGGCCGCACAGGTTCGGGAATTGTCCACGAAAGCCGGTATTTCCGCAACCGGCGAGCGGCAATATCGACCGGAACGGGCTATACTACCAGCCTTATCCGTGTAAATATCCGACCCACTCCAACGAGGATCATCATCGCTTATGAACACCCATTTGGACGCCCTCTTCTTCGAAACCCCCGCCCATTTCCGCGACTGGCTGGCGGCCAATCACGCCACGGCCGATGAGTTGTGGGTCGGCTACTATCGGAAGGGCGCGGCGCGGCCGAGCATGGTCTGGTCGGAATCGGTCGATCAGGCGCTGTGCTTTGGCTGGATCGACGGCGTGCGGCGGCGCATCGACGACGAAAGCTACGCCAATCGCTTCACGCCGCGCCGCCGAGGGAGCAACTGGAGCCAGGTCAACATCAAGAAGGTGCTGGAACTCATCGAGGCGGGGCTGATGCAGCCGGCGGGGCTGGCCGCTTTCGAGGCCCGTGACCAGGCTTCGGTGGGCGAATACTCCTACGAGAGCCGGCCGCAGGGGCTGGATGAGGGTTATGAGGCCGAGCTGCGCGCCGACGCGGCCGCCTGGGCCTTTTGGGAAGCGCAGCCACCCCATTACCGCAAGGGAGCCGCCCATTGGGTCATGAGCGCCAAACGCGAGGAGACACGCCGCAATCGGCTGGCGACGCTCATCGCCGATTCGGCCGCGGGTCGGCGGATTGCGCTTTATCAGCGATAATCGGGCCATGGATAACCGGCTACCGACCTACTGACCTACTGATTACTGACCCACTGACCTACTGAACACTGTTCACTATCATCTGGAGACCCTCATGCACTGGTGGCAAACCGGAATCATTTATCAGATTTACCCGCGTTCGTTTCAG
>DAOMSB010000063.1:0-7729 GCA_035446145.1 Promineifilum sp. (SeqCode)
CATTACGCAACGCCTTTGGCCCCACGCTCTGCCGGATGATCTGGTATTGCAATGAATGCCGGGACGCGTTCGAGCAGTTTAAGCCTTTATAAGGTGCTTTCTTATGGATACCGCCAGGATCTTCATCCACGACAACGATCAAGCGATCTGCCTGCCGGAGGGATACCGTTTCGAGGGGACAGAGGTTTATATCCAAAAGGTCGGTAATGTCGTGGTTCTATCCCCTGTTGCCGGATCATGGCAGACGCTCATTGACAGTCTGGGGCAATTCTCCGATGATTTTATGGAGAATCGAGAACAGCCGGACGTGTAGTGGGTGATGGGTGATTTCGCCGCTGCATCGCCCCACCCATTTTCATTCTTGTCTTGTGTGTCTACGTAAGACGCTCGATGCGGTCGTCGGTTAGGGCGGCGATGTGTTCCTGGAGGGTGCGGTGGATGAAGCGGTAGTGGCCGCCGGCGCGCTGCATGAGTATGCGCTCGCGCATGGCTTCGAGGAAGGGGACGAGGCGGAGGGGGAGGAGGTGGTGGAGAGCGAGGAGGAGGCGGAGGATGTAGTGCATAAGGACGAACAATCCTCCAGATGTCAGTCCAAAAATTATTACCCAATAAAATAGTCCTATTGTCACGGCCACGACAATTCGAAAATTGCCGGTGGAATTAATAACCGATTCCAATACCCCCAAAAACATGAAGAAAAGCGGCACCGTAATGATGCCACCTACTGCAACAATTAAAATCGCATTTTGACTGCTACGGCGAATTCCTTGGCCAACACTCTTGTAATACCTACTTTTTTCACGACTCTTGCCGTTGTATGTGACGCTTGAGAAGAATGAAAGGGTTCTTCCTCGCCATTCGAGGAGCATCCTAGTCATAAAGCCGATCCATAGAGTAACCCCAATGCTAACGAGTATTCCAATCAACACATAGCTTATTTTATTCCCCAATTGAAAGCCCAAATACCCTCCTAACACAACTATCAAGCCTAATAATGGCCATCTATCCATGATGATCTGTAATTGTAAGCGTGGCTCGAGGATAATTGGGAACTCGTCAACAGGTTTCAATACAGGTAGTATTGGCCCCAAATATCTTCCCTTACGAGGCATCCAATCCGGCTGCAAATCCTCAATAAAGAACTGCGTCTCGTCCCGCTCGATTAGCCGGGCGGCGAGGAAGCGCAGCCAACGCAGCGCCTGCGCGGCGGTGTAGCCCGTGCCGGTCAGCGGCTTGCGGCTAAACATGCGGGCGATGTAGGCGTCGTAGAGATGGGCGCGGCGCTCGATCTCGCTGTCGAGCAGGGGCAGCAGTTCGACCAGCAGGCGGCCGCCGTAAGCCGCGGCCATGACGTTGAGCATCAGCGGTGTCGTAGCCAACTCGCCCAGGGCGTCGTCGCGGGCGATGGCCTCGCGCACGCCGTCCAGCGCCAGCCGTTCGTCGCTCAGGTAGGCGGCGATCTGGGACGGGGTCAGAGGCAATATCTCGACCGCTTTGGACAGGGCCAGCCGCTCGCGCAGATCGGCATAATCGGCCGAGCGGCTGCAGATGGCCATGCCCGCGCTGTGGGTCTCGCGGAAGGCATTGATGGCCCGCACGCAGGCGTCGCGGGCGTCGGCGGACACCTCGTCGAGGCCGTCGAGCAGCAGCGTCATATGGTCGGCGGCCAGCCAGACGGGGGTGACGGCTCGGCTCAGGTCATATTGCCGCCGCATCTCGTCGGCGATCCACTCGGCCAGCGGCGCTTGCTTCTGCGCCCAGGTGGAGAGGTTGAGGACGACGGGAACGGGGCGGCGGGGATCGACCTCGGCCCCCTCTAGTATTGGCCGGCATAGCTCCAGCAGGGTCATGGTCTTGCCCGAACCGGGCGCGCCGAGGATGAGCAGGGAGCGAGCGCCGGCGCGGTAGATGTCGGCGATGTCGGCTGTGCTCTCCAACGGGCGGCGGGGTTCCTGCCCCTCGACAGGACGTATCGCCCGCTGCAACATGCCCGGCGGGCTGTCGAGGGCCAGCTCCAGCCGCACGCGCTCCTGTAAGGAGTCGCGCAGCACGCCGTCGATCCACGCGCTGCGGACGTTGGCGCAGACGTTCTCCTGATTGCGACGGTGCTGCGGGGAGTCGTAGTCCAGCGCGACCGATGGGGTGTCAACACTATCGCGAATGAAGGCGGAGGTGAAATTGGCGGCAAACCCGACCACGCCGACCGTCACGACGACAAGCAGTGCAATCATCATCGCCAGCGATTCGCGCCATTCGGGGAAGAAATACAGGCTGGCAAGGACGACAAGGGCCAGCAGGGCGATGGCTGCTACCAGATAGGGGATGTTGAGTTTGCTGCGGTCGTTGCGCATCGGTTCACCCCACGCTTGGAAGAGAAAGCTGCCTATATTAATGCGACAGGGGGGATGATAGCGCGAATGATGGCGGCGGGCGAAGAAGGGCGAGGCAGCGGCGAACGAAGTTGGTTCTGCGTGGCGTAGGTGGTTTCGTCGCTGCCATGTCCCTATGACCGACATCTTTATTTTCGGGACTACACTCCCAACGCCGCCCTCCCCACCATTTCATAGGCCGTATCGCCCGATGGTGGCTGCATTCCGGCGGCGCGGACGTCGCGGAAGCAACGCTCCAGCGGCAGCGCTCCGGTGAGGCCGGCCCCACCGGCCGCCGCCAGCGCTTTCTCGGTCGCCTCGTTGGCCGCGACCGACACAGCCATCTTGGCCGCGGCGATGCGGCCCATCATCGCCAGCCGGTCTTCGTCGCGCCCCGTCCACTCCCCGGCCACCTCGAACAGCAGCGCTCGCGCCGCCATGAGGGCCACGTCGATCTCCCCCACCTGACGCTGAATCTTGGGCAATGTGGCGATGGGTTTGCCGATGGCGGTCGGTACGCGCTCTAGCGCATAGGTCACCAGCGCGTCGCGGGCGGCCAGCGCTGTGCCCAGATAGACGGCCGAGAGCATCATCGGGAACCAGACGTTAGGGGTGGCGCGGGGGTTACCGGTTTCGATGAGGTTTTCGCGCGGCACGGCCACATCGTGGAAGACGACATCATGGCTGTCTGTGGCCCGCAGGCTGAGGGCGTCACGCCAGGTCTCGATCCATTCGACGCCGGGCGTATCTTCATCGCCCTGGCGAACGAGGACGACCCCGCCCTCTTGGCGAACGGCCACGCGCACGAGCATGTGAGTCAGATGGCGGCCGCCGGTGGCCCAGGTCTTGCGGCCGTTGATGAGCAGGCGGTCGCCGTCAGGCGTGGGGGTGGCGACGGTGTCCGGCAGGCCGCCGCGTGAGGGGCTGCCGAGGCGCGGCTCACTGCCCAGGTGGTTGAGCAGGCCGCCCGCGGCGGCGGCGCACATGATTTGCTCACGGGCGTCGGGTCGCCAGGTGCGCGTTTCGCGCTGGTGGCCGGCGACCTGGTGCTGCATGGCGGCGACGAGCGCGGTGGAGGCGCTGCCCTTGGCCAGCTCCAGTTGGGCGGCGGTGCAGACGAGCAGCGATTCGCCACGGCCGCCAAATTCTCGCGGGACGGCAAGGGCCAGATAGCCCGATTGACGTAGCAGGGCGACGTCGGCGGCGGGCAGGCGGCCTTCGCGGTCGGCGGTGGTGGCGCGACCGGCGATGTCGGCGGCCAGGGTTCGCGCCAGTTCAATCATATCGTGGTTGATGCTGCTCATCTTGCGTCGCCGTTTATCTGCCCGGCGACCTTCTCGCCGCTGCCGTCCCAGCCATGACTGTCGGCCAGCTTGACGGCCAGATGGGCGGCCATGTCGTCGAAGGTGAACTCCCACAGGTGGGAGAGGATGGCGACGTAGTAGAGCACGTCGGACAGTTCGTCCATGACCATCGCTTGTGTCGCTTCGCGGTCGGGCTTATAGAAATGCTTTTTGAGCAAGTCGACCAGTTCGCCGGTCTCGCCGGCCAGGCCGAGCAGGGCGTGGATGCGCTGCTCGCGAAGGGGGATGGTGGTGTTGTGCCATGTGCGCAATGCTTGCCGCTGCATGGCGTCGGGGGTGTGGGTGGATTCCGATTGTTTCATATGATGGATTTTACTAGATCGGTTTGTTGTGGGCAGCCCAGTAAGCGCCGGCCCAGGTGACGGCGCGATGGATGCCTTCACGCAGCGGCACCTGGGGGGTGTAGCCGAGGAGGGCGCGCGCCTTGCCGATGTTGGCGACGTAGTGGGTGACTTCGCCGACGCGTGACGGCTCAACAGTCATATTGGGGGCAACGCCAAGCTCTTCGCCGATATATTCGGCCAACGACACGAGGCTGTTGCCCTGCCCATAGGCGAGGTTGATGGTCTGGTTGGCCTCGCCGGCGCCGGCCAGCAGCTCGATGCCCCGATAGACGCCGACCACGCAGTCGTCGACGTAGGTGAAATCGAGGACTTTTTTCTCGCCGAAAACGGTGATTGGCTCGCCGCGGGCGATCTTGCGGATGAAGAGGGGGATGACGCGCTCCATGCGCTCGATGTCGACATCATAGCGGCCGTAGACATTGCTGAAGCGGAAAACGAGATAGCGCAGGCCGTAGCATTGGGCGTAAGAGTAGATGAGCGCCTCGCCGGAGATTTTGCTGGCCGAGTAAGGGCTTTCGGTGAAGGCGAAGTCGGCGTAGGATTCTTCGGTGATATAGCGGCGGATGTCGCCGTAGACCTCGCGCGAGCTGCTGAAGATGATCGGCAGCCGGTTGTGGCGGCAATATTCCAGCACATTGAAGGTCATGACGATGTTTTCCAGCGCGCGCGCCGGTTGTTCCACCAGTTCGTGGACTTTGGCGTGGGCGGCGAAGTGGACGACGACGTCGAGGTTGGGCGGGTAGGGGACATGGCCGAGGCCGCCGCTGAAGTCGGAGAAAGGGGCGGCCAGGTCTTGCAGCAGGGTGGGGAAGGCGTCGGTCCAGGTGTTGGGCCGCACATCGACGCCGAAGACGTCGTGGCCGTGCTCCAACAAATGGAGCGCCAGATTAGTGCCGATTTGGCCGCTTGAGCCGGTGATGAGAATACGCATAGGAGATTAGGAATTATGAATTATGAATTACTCGCCACGCAAAGCGAGGTAGGGCCAGCATCCGCCGCCAGCGCCAGGGTTCGCGGATCAACCGGTGGAGCCATTCCAGCCCTAACCGTTGCATCCAGCGCGGGGCGCGGATGGCACGGCCGGTAATGAAGTCGAGCGAGCCGCCCACGCCGATGGCCACGCGCACGGCGGGCAGGGCGTCGCGGTTGCGGTCGATCCATTTATCTTGCTTCGGCGCGCCATAGGCCACGAACAGCAGGGCCGCGCCGCTCTCGTTGATGCGGCGGACGATATCGTCGTTCTCCTCGATGGCGGGCGACCCGGCAAATGTTCCGGCGACGACCAGCCCCGGATAGCGCTCGACCAACCGCTGCGCCGCTTGCTCGGCTACGCCGGCCGCGGCGCCCACGCCGGGGGCCGCGCCCAGCAGGAACAGTGACCAGCCATGGGCGGCGGCCAGTTCGGCCAGGTGACCGACCAACTCCGAGCCGGGTACGCGCTCCGGCAGCGACTGCCCCCGGCGGCGGGCGGCGATGAGCAGCCCCACGCCGTCGGGGATGCACAGATCGGCCGTGTGCAGGACGCGATGGAAGTCGGGGTCGTCCTGGGCGGCCATGACGAACTCCGGGTTCACTGTGGCGATCTGGTGCAGTCGCGGCTCGGCCATGTATTGCTCGACGAGGGCCAGCGTTCCGGCCATCGTCACGGGATGGACGGGCACGCCGAGGATGTCGATGGCTACAGGACTAGTCATGGCTCAGTTCCCGCCACTGGCCGGGCGGCAGGCCGTCGAGCGTCCAGGGGCCGATGGCCCAGCGGATGAGGCGCAGGGTGGGATGGCCGACGGCGGCGGTCATGCGCCGCACCTGCCGGTTGCGGCCTTCGGTCAGCGTCAGCTCCAGCCAGGCGGTGGGGATGTTTTGGCGATAGCGAATGGGCGGGACGCGCGGCCACACGTCGGGTTCGGGTATGATCCGGGCACGGGCGGGGCGGGTGAGGCCGTCGCCGAGGCGGACGCCGCCGCGCAGCCGGTCGATGGCGCGGCGGTCGGGGATGCCTTCCACTTGCGCCCAGTAGACTTTCGGTTGTTTGTGGCGGGGGTCGGTGATGGTTTGTTGCAAGCGGCCGTCGTCGGTCAACAGCAGCAGGCCTTCGCTGTCATAGTCGAGTCGCCCGGCGGCGTAGACATCCTTGACGGGGATGTAGTCGGCCAAAGTCGGCCGGTCGGCCAAAGTCGGCCGGTCGGCCAATGTCGACCGCCCTTCCCGGTCGGTGAATTGACACAGGACGCGAAACGGCTTGTTGAACAGGATGAGGCGGCTCACGGGATACTCAGCGGCGAAAGATGCGCAGGACGATATTCAGCAGGACGGTGCCGAAGATACTGATGAGGATCATCGTCGCCAGCGGTAAGTAGATTTTGTAGCGTTCGCCTTCGATGCGGAAGTCGCCGGGCAGGTTGCCCAACCAGGGCAGGTAGCGGGTGGCGACGAGGATGACGAGGCCGCAGAAGGCGATTGCCAGTCCGATGATGAGCAGAAGCCGGCCGAATTCAACCATCGTTTAACCTCCTGTGGCGCGGCCAAACAGAGTGCGCTGGGCGCCGGGCAGGTCGTTTTCGGGGGCCACCAGCCCCAGGTGTTCATAGGCGTTGGCGGTGGCCACGCGGCCGCGTGAGGTGCGTTCCAGAAAGCCGAGCTGGAGCAGATAGGGTTCCACGACGTCCATGATGGTGTCGGATTCTTCGCTGATGGACGCGGCGATGGTCTCCAGTCCGACGGGGCCGCCGGCGAATTTCTCGATGATGGCCCGCAGCACGCGCCGGTCGAGGTCGTCGAGGCCGAGGGGGTCGATCTCCATCAGGTTGAGGGCGGCGATGGCGGTGTCGTGAGTGATGGCGCCATCAGCGCGCACCTGGGCATAGTCGCGCACGCGGCGCAGCAGCCGCAGGGCGACGCGCGGGGTGCCGCGGGCGCGGCGGGCGATCTCGCTCATGCCCTCCGGTTCGATGGGCACTTCGAGGATGCGCGCGCCGCGGCCGACGATCTCTTTCATGGCATCGTCGTCGTAGAAGTCCATGCGATAGACCGCGCCGAAGCGGGCGCGCAGGGGGGCGGTCATCAGGGCCAGCCGGGTGGTGGCGCCGACGACGGTGAAGCGCGGCAGTTTGAGGCGCACGTTCTTGGCCCCCGGCCCTTTGCCGACGATGAGGTCGAGGACGAAATCTTCCATGGCCGGGTAGAGGATTTCCTCGACGGGGCGGCTGAGGCGGTGAACTTCGTCGATGAACAGGATGTCGCCGCTGCGCATGTTGGAGAGGATGGCGGCCAGGTCGCCGGAGTGTTCGATGGCTGGGCCGGCGGTGTGGCGGATGTTGGCGCCCATCTCGTTGGCGACGACCTGGGCCAGGGTGGTTTTGCCGAGGCCGGGCGGGCCATGGAACAGCACGTGGTCGAGTGGCTCGCCGCGGCCGCGGGCGGCTTCGATGAGGATGTGGAGATTGGCTTTGAGCCGTTCCTGGCCGGTGAACTGGGCGAGGCGTTGCGGCCGCAGCAGGGTATCGAGGCCAATGTCATCGGCTTTTTGCTGTGGGGCAATGGGGCGGTTGGTGGGGTCGTGTTCGGTGGTCATGGCGGGTTGCCCAAATATACCATGAGAATCAGGAATTATGAATTAGGAATTATGGATTAGGAATGAAGACGAACGCGACTC
>DAOMSB010000063.1:7829-17178 GCA_035446145.1 Promineifilum sp. (SeqCode)
CTGTCGCGCCAACGCGACTCCTGTCGCGCCAACGCGACTCCTGTCGCGCCAACGCGACTCCTGTCGCGCCAACGCCGCAAGAGCGCGTCCAAAGTACGAAGTACGAAGGAGGTGCGCACTCTTCATTCGTTCAGCGTGAGCACGAAAGTTGCGGAAGAACCACTTTTTCGGGTCACTACAGCGCCCACACCAGTGCAGGCACAGCAGATTCAATCAATTATGATATAATGCTCAGGTCTGTCGCGACTGTGCGCTTTCCTTCCCCGGTCGCGGCAACCCCGACATCCATTTCACGTAAAGTAAAATGGAAGCGACCGGCATAACCCGGTCGCAGGGTAATAGATTGTTTGTGCGGGTTGTGATTGGAAGGAGCTATTATTATCATGATTGAAGCAATTAGTGGTCTGAGCGCCGCCTTTGGCCTTGCGGGCAGCGCCGGACTGAACGCCTATATTCCCTTGTTATTGGTGGCGCTGGCTGCCCGGTTCCCCATGGGTGATCCGCTAATCAAGTTGCAAGCGCCCTATGATCTCATGGGCAGTTGGTGGGCCATCGGCTTGATCGCCGTCCTGCTGGTCATCGAGATCGTGGCCGACAAGATCCCCGCCGTCGACACAGTCAATGACGGCATCCAGACTTTCATTCGCCCGGCCGCCGGCGCTGTATTGTTCGCGGGCAGCGCCAATGTCATCACAGATATTCACCCGTTCCTGGCGCTGGGCGCGGGGTTGCTGGTGGCGGGGGGCGTCCACGCAACGAAGACGGCCGCGCGCCCTGTCGTCACCGTATCCACGGCCGGCGTTGGCAATCCAATCGTCAGCACGTTGGAGGACATTACCGCTTTCGTTGTCTCCCTTCTGGCCATCTTGCTGCCGATTATTGCGGCCATCCTCCTGATCATGCTTCTCATCGTTGCCGCATTGATGGTACGTCGTTGGCGGCGGCGAAAGGTCGTCACTCTTTGACAAACGTTTGTTAAGGAGGTGATGTCCAAGTTGAAATGTGAGTGGCAAGCTGCTTTGGTTAACTGGATTGAGCGATAAAGGTTGTCTTGTTTGCAGGGACCTGCCTTATAATCTGCGTTTGGAATCCTGGAGGCTTTGAATCATGGACAATAAAAACCTGTTTATCTCTGCCCTGATCGGCGCGGCCGTTATGGTTGTGTTATCGAATGTTCCTGTTTTAAGCCTAATCAACTGCCTGCTATGCGCGGGCATATGGTTGGGTGGCATGGCGGCTGTGTGGTTCTATCGTCGGCAGACGGGCGTGCCTGTTACCCCCGGCCAGGGAGCTATGATCGGCGTCGTGGCCGGTCTGATTGGTGCCGTGGTTGGTTCGGTCATCAGTTCTGTTTTCGGGGCCGATGCCATGCAGAGCGTCATCGACGCTGACCCAAGTGGTCAGATGCAAAGCATGTTGGGCGGCTTTGTTGGCGGCACCACGACGTTCATCATCAGCTTCATCTTCAATATAGTTCTCTACCCGTTGTTCGGCGCGATTGGCGGCGCGATCTACGCTGTACTCACGCAGCCGAAAAAGACGGTATAGAGATAACCGATCATCTTGATCGGCAATGCGACCGGCAGTAGAAGCGGTCGGCCATCGACGAGTCAACCGCAAGGGTGTCAATAGGGTAGCCGACCGCTATTGGCTTCGGATAGTAACTGCTGTAATGCTTCGCCCGCCTGCCGGCGATCGTCGCGCGGGATCTCCAGTGTGATAAATTCGTCTTCATCAAGCACGGTAGATACCCCCGCCGGTGTTATCCAGACGTCGAGAGCCAGATCGTCGCAGCGAACGGCCGACTCATCGATCTCCGCCGGACGACAGATATTGCAGTACCAACCCTTCAGCGCCTTGTCGTCGCGGTCGTAGACGGCGAAGGTGTTGTACCAACGGTCGGTGTAGAAATATTCCACGAAGCGATCGCCGCGCTTGAAGACGGCATAACCGAGGTCCATATCGTCGCGGTTGAAAAGTGCTTCCAGGCGCACATAGTCCGGGCCGCGCTCCACGACGGTGGCCGGGTATTGCCAGACCTCGCGGCCGTTGTGGTCCAGCTTAAAGACGGTGATGGCTTCGGGGTGGGGGGCCATTACGTTCAGGTGAGATGCCGCGCGCCGGTCGTTCCGGACGATTGCGGTCGTGTCGCCGGTGAAGGGCTACGGGCCGGGTTCCAGTTGGCGAACCAGATCGCTGATCTCGCCCGATAGCGATTGCAGGGACGTCTGCCGCTTGGTCAGGCGGTCGCGCTCGGAGCGGACGAAGCGGTCGAAGGGAGCGATGGTATCCTCGATGCGCTGCGTGCTGCGGCGCATTTCGCGGTCGAACTGTTGCTCCAGATTGGTGACCAGGCGCTCCCGCAGGTCGGTCAGCTTCTCGCTGAACTCCGATTTGGCCTTGCGCTTGCGGGCGGGCAGGACGAGCAGACCCAGCGCGGCGGCAGCTATCCCGGCAATGATACCCGTGAAGTCCAGGAAGGCGGTGTGGGCGACGATGGCGATGACGACGCCAAGACTGGCGCCCACGCCGGCCAGCCCGGCATTGACCACGGCCTGCCGCGCCGACGCAGCCAGTTCGGCCGCCTCTCGCGTCTCGTCATAGCTGTTGACCGCTTCGCGGGTGGCGCGGCCGATGGAGTCGATGAGGCGCTGGCGATCATAGGCCAGCGTGCCCTCGCGCGGCGCGTCGCCGACGATGCGGCCCTGGTGGACGTCGCGCTTGCGGCCCAGATGATCGGCCACAGCCGTCCATTGGCGCAAATCCTGCTGCACCATCCAGTCGACCAGTTCGTTGACCCGATCCTCGATCTGGCGCGGCGTGTCGGCCACGACCTCTTGCTGAAAATCCTGCTCCAGCTGTTTGGAGCGCAGAAGGTCGGGAATTCGGCCCAATCGCAGCCGGTCGTCGAAGAAGGTAAGACCGCGCTTTTCCATGCCCAGCAGCAAGCCGTCGATCTCCGCGATGCGCGCCTTGAAGTTGCGCTGCATGTCCTCGTCGTAATAGACGGTCTGGCCGCGGATGTCATCAAGCAGCTTGCTGTCTTCGGTCAGCGTGGACAGATCGGCGTTCAGGTCGGCCAACTGCTCGCGGGTGAGTCGCGCGCCGACGCCAAGTGGGTTGAGCAGTTTAAGCCGAAAGCGGCCCGCATCGTCGAGCGTCTCGCGGATGTAGGTCTCAAGTGGCTCAAAACGACTGGGCGTCCACTTGTCGGGTTGGCCGTTCTTGGCGGCCTGGGCCAGCCGCGCCGACACCGGGAAGACCGCGGCGACGTCGCCGATGAGCGAGCGGGCCGAGTTTGTGACGAAGGCAATCACCTGATCGACGTCGGCCTCGCTGCCGAGAATGTCGATTTTGTTGATCACCAGGACGATCTTCTTGCCCCAGTTGCGGATTTGCTCCAGGAAGGCGCGCTCGCTTTCGGTGAAAGGGCGGTCGGCCGAGGTGACGAACAGCACCAGGTCGCTGCGGGGGATGAACTCCGAGGTCAGCGCTTCGTGCTCGCGGACGATGGCGTTGGTTCCCGGCGTGTCGACGACGGTCAGCTTGCCGAGCAGCTCGACCGGCGCGGTCTGAATCCAGACCCCGTTTTCGCCGGGTACGCGCTGCTGCGTCTCCCCATAGCGGAGCAGGTAGATCTGATCGGTTGTCGGCGTGACCCCTTCCGGTTGCAGCTTTTGCCCAAGCAGGGCGTTGATGAAAGCCGACTTGCCGGAGTTGAACTCGCCGGCGATCACCAGCAGGAAAAGCTCGTCCAGTTGGCGGATGGATTCGACGAGGGCGGCGTGACCGGCGGGATTGATGGCGTCGGCATTGAGGACGTCGCGCAATCGGCCGAGCGCGTCGCGTGTCCTTTTAAGCAGAGTTTCCTGTGCCTGGGTCAGGATTGCATCCATAATAATCAGGTCGAGCGCGTTGTTGGCTCGATCTTGGGTAATTATACGTAATTTGCTGCTCCGTGCGAACCGGCAGCCGGCAATTGCGTATAGAATGACAGTAAAAATATTGCAGTATCCGCCGACAAGGCGGATGGGTAACGAAGGAGGTATCTCGTGAGATTAATATTGCGAATTCTGATCAATGCTGTGGCGCTGGGTCTGACGTTCTGGATCGTCGATTTGTGCTGGGACGGCAGCATTCTGCCGTTGCTGATCATCGCCCTGATCTTCGGCGTCGTCAACGCGCTCATTCGGCCGCTGGTGACGATTTTGACCTGTCCTCTGGTCGTCCTGACCCTCGGCCTCTTCCTGTTCATTATCAACGGGTTGATGCTGTGGCTAACGATCTGGCTCTCGCGGGCGATCGGCATCGGTTTCACCTGCATGCCTGATTTCTTCTGGAATATCGTGATTGGGGCGGTTGTCCTGACCATCATCAGTGGTGTGGCCACGGCGCTGCTCCCTGACGACTGGGAATAGCGAAAACATTGGCAAAGACTCGGCAGGCCGACGGGTGTGAGATTGCCTTGAAGCCTGCCGGGTCTTATATCTGACGTTCCAGAGCGAAAACGGCCGTACGGGCCAGCAGGTTGGACCATTGCGTGACATGCCGCTCGCCGGAGAGATAGGTCTCCTGTCGTACCTCGACGCTGTTTTCGCGGCAGAAGGCAGTGAAGTCGGCTATCGTGAACGCTTGTTGCCGTGGAGTGTCATGCCAAGCCTGCGGGTAATCGGGCGCCTGGGGTACCTTTCCGTAGACTAACAGGTGCGCCCGGCAGCGCCAGAAACCGAAGTTCGGGAAGCTGACCACGGCCAGGCGGCCGACGCGCAACATCTCGCCCAGGATCATCATCGGGTCGTTCAGGAACTGGAGCGTCTGGCTGAGGATGACGACATCGAAGCTCTTGTCGGGGTAATCGGCCAGGCCCTCTTGCAGGTTTCCCTGCCGGACGCTGAGGCCGCGCCGGACACAAGCCAGGACGCCCGCCTCGCCACGCTCGATGCCGCGCCCCTGCACCCCCTTTTCGATCTTCAGATGCTCCAGCAACGCGCCGTCGCCGCAACCGAGGTCGAGTGCGCGCGCGTTCGCCGGGACGAGTGCGGCTACGGCTTGCAGATCAGGGCGAAGGGTGGGGGTGGGCATGTTGGTCAGTGGGTCAGTAAGACAGTAATTCAGTAAGACAGTAGGTCAGTGGATCAGTAGGTCAGTGGGGCAATGGGAACTGAATACTGACCTGCTGACCTACTGATTCACCGGCTCCTGGGGCACGGCGACCCCTTCCTCATCGGCAAGCCGGTCGAGAAAGCTCTCCAACAGCCGGGTCATGGTATCGACTTCCAGCAGGAACGCATCATGGCCCCACGTGCTTTCGATGTCGAGATAGGTCGCATCGGCTCCCACGGCGTGGAGCGCCCGCACCAACTCCTTGCTGTGGTAGGATGGATAGAGCCAATCGCTGGTGAAGCTGACGATGAGGAACTTGATCGCCGCCGACGCCGCAAACGCGGCGGCGAACGAACCTGTCGGCCGGCTTAGATCGAAGTAATCCATGGCCTTGGTCACATAGAGGTAGCTGTTGGCGTCGAAGCGGCGCGTGAAGTTGTTGCCGTTGTATTTCAGGTAGCTCTCGATGGCGAATTCGGTCTGGAACTCGTAGCCGTACTGCTCGCGAGTCTCCAGGCGGCGACCGAATTTTTGGTGCATCGACGCTTCGCTGAGGTAGGTGATGTGCCCGACCATGCGCGCCAATGCCAACCCGGCGTCGGGCTTTTTGCCATTGCCGTAGTATTCTCCTTCCTGCCAGTTCGGGTCGGCGTAGATCGCCTGCCGGCCGACTTCCCCCAGAGCGATCAGCATCGGGCTGTGGCGGGCTGTTGTCGCCAACGGGATGGCCGCGCACAGCCGGTGGGAATGATGCGCGGCCCACTCCAGCACCTGCATGCCGCCCATCGAGCCGCCGGCCGCGCAGAGCAGCCGGTCGATGCCCAGATGATCCAGCAGCTGCACCTGGACGCGAACCATGTCGCCGATGGTGACGACGGGGAAGTTTAAGCCGTAGGGACGGCCTGTGGCCGGGTTGATGCTGCCGGGGCCACTGGTACCGTAGCAGCTGCCGAGAACATTGCTGCAGATGACGAAGTAGCGATTGGTGTCGAACGCCTTGCCGGGGCCGATGCACTCATCCCACCAGCCGGGGCGGGCATCTTCGGCCGAGTGATAGCCCGCAGCGTGAGCGCTGCCGCTGAGCGCGTGCAGGATGAGGATAGCGTTGCTGCGGTCGGCGTTCAGGCGGCCGTACGTTTCGTAGGCCACCGTCACCGGGCCGAGCGTCGCGCCGCTCTCAAGGACGAACGGCTCCTCTTCAGCAAAGGTGAAAGTCTGCGGAATGACGATGCCAATCGAGTGAGTCATGATCACAATTGAGAGTGACGAATGACGAATGGGTTTCATTCACCCGTTCGTCACTCGTCACCCGTCGCTCGTAACTAGATGGATGCTTCCAGCGCCTGATCCAGGTCCCAGAGGATATCCTCGATGTCTTCGAGACCGATGCTGAGGCGCACGAAGTCGGGGGTGACGCCGGCCGACTGCTGTTCTGCGTCGGAGAGTTGGCTGTGGGTCGTGCTGGATGGGTGGATGGCCAGACTGCGGGCGTCGCCGACGTTGGCCAGATGGCTGAACAGCTTCAGGTTGTTGATGAACTTCTCACCTGCTTCGCGGCCGCCCTGGATGCCGAAGCCCAGGATCGCCCCCGGTCCCTTGGGCAGGTACTTTTTGGCTCGCTCGTGGTCGCCGTGGCTCTTCAGGCCGGGATAGCAGACCCAGCCCACTTGCGGGTGATTTTCCAGGAACTCGGCTACGCGCTGGGCGTTGGCCACATGGCGATCCATGCGCAGGCTCAACGTCTCGATACCCTGGATGGTCAGCCAGCTATTGATCGGCGCCTGGCTGGCGCCGATGTCGCGCAGAACCTGCACCCGAGCCTTGAGGATGAAAGCCGGCGCGCCCAGGTCGGCATACACCAGACCATGGTAGGAAGGATCGGGCGTGGTGAAGTTGTCGAAGCGGCCGCTGGTCCAGTCGAAATTGCCGCCGTCGACGATGATGCCACCGATCGATGTGCCATGGCCGTTGATGAATTTGGTCGTGCTGTGGACGACGATATTGGCGCCCCACTCAAGCGGACGGCACAGATAGGGCGAAGCAAAAGTATTGTCGATGACCAGCGGCAGCTTATGCTCCCGGGCGATGGCCGCTACTTCCTCGAACGGGAAGACGCTGATGTCGGGATTGCCCAATGTCTCGCCGTAGATGAGCTTGGTGTTGGGGCGGATGGCCGCCTCGAATGCTTCCGGGTGCGCCGGATCAACGAAGGTGACGTCGATGCCGAGGCGCGGGAACGTGTAGTTGAACTGGTTATACGTGCCACCATAGATATGGCTGCTGCTGACGATGTGGTCGCCTGCGCCGCACAAGGTCAGGATGGCCATCGTTTGCGCGGCGTGGCCGCTGCTGGCCGCCAGGGCGCCGACGCCGCCTTCCAGATCGGCCAGTCGCTGCTCCAGCACGTCGGTCGTCGGGTTCATGATGCGGGTGTAGATATTGCCGAACTCCTTCAGCGCAAACAGATTGGCCGCGTGCTCCGTGTTTTTGAACTGATAGGCGGTGGTCTGGTAGATGGGCACGGCCCGGCTGCCGGTGGTCGGGTCGGGAACTTGTCCCGCATGCAGCTGCCGCGTGTTGAATCCGAAAGTGCGTCCGTTAGTCGTCGTCATGTGAATCATTCTCCTTCTGTTGATATTTTCGTCTCAACTGCGGTCATCTGTGCTGCGCGGTCAATCCTGACTGCGTTGAAGGAGGATCAAAAAGACCCTCGATGGAGAGTCCAGAGGGTCGGCGTGGCAGGTGTTCTGTTGGTATGTCGGCGTGGCGGGATTGCGCGTGTCCCTGTCGCTCTCATCTTCCAGAATCGTCTGCCGGAATTGGCACCCTGTTGACTGAACGAATCCCTGCCGTTCTGTCCGGGTTGCCGAGGTTTCTTAGGGCCGGTCCCTCCACCTCTCTGGATAAAAGTGACGGTATGCAGTTGTTGGAGGGAACTATAACGGACGGTTTGGGGGTTGTCAAGAGGATTGACAAGCAAAAACATGATGAATATCGGCAATAACCATGGCAGATACCTGCAAAGCGCCTGATTTGCCATTAAGAGGGCTGGGGTGGACAATTCTCCGGCGACCTGTTCGGTCGTAATCATCAATGCTATTTATCTGAATTAATCGCAATGACCTCATCACTTCGTCAAGAATTCCTGCTCGACCCCGACGTTATTTTTCTCAATCACGGCTCCTTCGGGGCCACACCGCGGCCGGTTTTCGAGTCGTACCAGGTGTGGCAGCGACGGCTGGAATGGCAGCCAGTACAGTTTCTGGGAACCGACATCGCGGCGTATCTGGCCGAGGCGAGGCAGGCGCTGGGTAGCTACCTCAACGTGGCCGCCGATGATCTGGTCTATGTGCCCAATGCCACGTTTGGCGTCAACGTCGTGGCTCGCTCGCTGCAGTTGGGGCCGGGCGACGAGGTGCTGGCGACCGACCACGAATATGGCGCGTGCGAGAACGCCTGGCTGTTCATGAGCCGAGAGCGCGGCTTTCGCTACGCCCGGCAGCCGATTCCTTTACCGTTGGCTTCCGCGGCCGATGTCGTGGAACAGTTCTGGGCGGGCGTGACGCCGCAGACGAAAGTAATTTTCCTGAGCCACATCACCTCGCCCACAGCGATGCGTTTGCCCGTGGAGGCTATTTGCGCGCGGGCACGAGCGGCGGGCATCCTCACCGTCATCGATGGGGCGCATGCGCCGGGCCAGATATCGCTCGATCTGACGGCCATGGGGGCCGACTTCTACACCGGCAACTGCCACAAATGGCTCTGTGCCCCGAAGGGGGCGGGGTTCCTTTTCGCACGGCCGGAAGTTCAGCATCTGGTCGAACCGCTGATCATCGGCTGGGGTTGGGGCGAGGGGCGGACGTTTACCTTCGGCAGCGACTATCTGGACTATCTCCAATATCCCGGGACCAATGATTACGCCGCCTACCTTGCCGTCCCGGCGGCGATCGCTTTCCAGGCGCAGCATGATTGGGAAGTCATTCGCGCCGGCTGCCGGGCGCTGGTGGAACGGGCGATCGGCCGCATCAATGGCCTGACCGGCTTGCCGTTGCTCTATCCCGAACCGGTCGGCGACGCATACAGCCAGATGGCGATTGCTGCCCTGCCCGATTCCATCGACCTGACAGTGATGAAAAAGCGCCTCATTGAAGAATTTCGCGTGGAGATCCCTCTGATTCGCTGGAACGGCCGGCAATTCATCCGCATCTCGATTCAGGGGTATAATGACGAGAACGACGTCGATGCA
>DAOMSB010000064.1:0-16155 GCA_035446145.1 Promineifilum sp. (SeqCode)
TGAATACTGATCTACTGAATACTGATCTACTGAATACTGATCTACTGAATACTGACCCACTGATCTACTAGTCAGTGGTCGCGTCGTTCGTCCGCCCCCACATTCACAAACCGGTAGCCAATCCCCGGCTCGTTGAGGATGTAGCGCACCCCCGCGGCCGGGTTTTCGCGCAGCTTCTTACGTATCTGATTGACATAAATCCGCACGTAGTGGGTCATGTCGGCGTATTCCGGCCCCCATACCGCCCGCAGGATCACCTGGTGGGTCATGATCTTGCCCGCGTGGGTGGCCAGCAGCCGCAAGATGTCATACTCCTGGGGGGTGAAGTGGACTTCCTCGCCGCCGACGAAGACCTGCCGGTTAGCCAGATCGATCGTCAGTTCGCCGGTGCGGATGACGCTTTCGGCCGCGCCGCCCGGCTCCACGACGACGCGCCGCACGACGGCCTGGATGCGCGCCCGCAGCTCTTCCATGCCGAACGGCTTGGTGAGGTAATCATCGGCGCCCGCGTCCAGCGCCTGAACCTTGGTCGTCTCGTCGTTGCGCACGGAGAGCATGATGATGGGCACGCGGCTCCATTCGCGCAGGCGACGGCATGTTTCCAGCCCGTCCGGTTCCCGACCCAGATTGATGTCGAGCACCACGAGGTCGGGCTTGCGCTGGGCCACCAGCGTCAGCGCCTGCTCGCCGTTGGCGGCGGTGATGACCTCGTGGCCGTAACCGCTCAGCCCGGTGACCAGCAGCTTGCGAATTTGCGCCTCGTCATCGACGACCAGAATCATCATGGCAATTTCTCCGGTGGGGGCGCGGCGGCTTGCGTCGTTCGCCGTTCGTCCCGGCTATCCAGAGGCAGGATCAGCATAAAGGTGGCCCCGCCGCCGGGCGTGTCCTCCACGCGAATGTCGCCGTGGTGGGCCTCCAGGATGCCGCGGGCGATGGCCAACCCCAGCCCGACGCCGCCATGGGTCGAGCGGCCGTCGTTGGCGGCGCCCATTTCGCCGGGCGCGCGGTCGGCGCGGGATTGATGGAAGGGCAGCATCAGCTTTTCGCGTTCGTCGGGGTCAATCGACGGGCCATGATTGATGACCATGACGCGCGCTTCGTCGCCGGTGACGCGGCCGCGGATGATCACGCGCGTGCCGGCCGGTTCGTGGCGCAGGGCGTTATCGACGATGTTGCCCAGCGCCTGCACCATCAGGCCATAATCGAAGTGGGTCAGCGGCAGGTCGTCGGGAAAGTCGAGGGTGATGCGCTCGGCGTGGTGGGCGGCGTAGGCCCGCGCCGCCACCTCTCCGGCGATCTCCTCCAGCGAGTTTAGCTCGCGATGGAGCACCACCGCCCCGGCCTGCAGGCGCGACAGGTCGAGCAGATTGCCCACCAGCCGGTCAAGCTCGTCGGCCTGGGCTTCGATGGATTGGGCCAGCTCGCGCCGGTCGCCGGCCGAAAGCCGGTCGCCCAGCTCGTCGAGATTGGCGGCCGAGGTCTTGATGATGGTGATCGGCGTGCGCAGGTCGTGGGAGACGGCGCGCAGGATGGCCGTCTTCAACCGGTCGGCTTCGGCCAATGTGCGGCTGCGCGCGGCCTGACCGGTCAGATCGACCCGCTGCAGGGCCAGCGCAGCCTGACCGGCGCAGGCCAGCAGCAGCCGGTGTTGCGAGCCGCTCAGCGTCGCCGGGAAGACCACCCGCGCCGTGCCATAAACGGCGTCGCCGGCCTCCAGCAGCACGAAGACCGCGTTCCCCGCCGGGTCGCGCCGCCGCGCGGGATCGTGGGGCCATGCGGGATCGTGGGGCAGAAAGTCGACCTGCTCCGCGCCCATGCGCCGCACCAGAACCTGCCGCAGCTCCGCCTGGATGCGCCCCGGCTCGATGAGCGGGTTCAGGGCGCTGGTCAGATCGTAGAGGATCGCCTGTTGTTCGGCCGTCAGCCCGGCGGCGGCGGCCTGTCGTTGGGCATAGGCGGCCAGTCGCCCGGCGATGAGCGCCGCCGCCAGATAGATGAGCAGGCTCAGCAGGTCGCGCGTCGTGGCGATATCGAGGGTGTAATAGGGTTCGACGAAGAAGAAATTGATGGCGAAGAACCCGGCCACGGCGGCCAGCACCGATGGCCCCGTGCCCAGCCACACGGCGGCGATCAAGGTCACCAGCATGTAGATCAGCGATTTGGTAGCGGGCGATAGCTGGTCGCGCAGGAAGAACAGGCCCAGCGTGGTGAGGGCCACCAGCAGCAGCGCCGGCACAAAGCGGCCGAGCTGCCGCAGAACGGGCCGGGCGGGTGGGGTCTGCTTCGTCGTCATGGGATGATGCCGCACGGACGGATCATAGCGTTGTGGGGGGAGGGTGGCAAGGGGTGGGAAGAAAGGGAGAAAGGGGGAAAGGGGGCCGGGGAGAGACGCGCTCTCCATTTCGTCCGACGACTCCTGTCGTCCGACGACAGGAGTCGTCATTCGTCACTCATCACTCGTCACTCGTCACTCGTTTTTGTATACTCTTCCCAAAGGAGATATTCACATGATCACACTCTACGACACCCACAAGCGCCGCCTCGGCACCATCACCGACGGCCAGCTCCAGTTCCTCATGGACAGCATGGAGGAAGAGTCCACCACCGACCAGGACTACTATCTGGAGTCGGCCACGCTCGACTATCTGGAGGCTCGCGGCGCGGAACACGAACTCATTCTCTTCCTGCGCGGCGTGCTCGACGGCCACGAAGGCCTGACGATCCGCTGGGAACGGGAATAACCCCCGCTTCCCGCCCCGATTCCACAACCTGACGCCCACGAACGCCCGACGGCTGCCCGCCGGGCGTTGTGCGCTGTCTCGCCGGCTTGCCCCCAAGCGAAAAAATCTGTTATAATGGCTGTTTGGGGAGTAAAAACCCCTATTTCAAGCTGAAGGTCCCCCTTTTTCTTTCAAAATGAGCGATTCCTGAGTGGCGGAACCGGCACATATCCGGCGACGTTATGCTGATGGGTGCATCGTTCGAGGCAAAAAGGATTTTTATTTGCAATTTGCAAGGAGAATAGAACAAAATGAAACGTCTTGCTTTGTTGGTTGGTCTTGTCTTGCTGGTCGCGCTGGCGGCCTGCAATGCGCAGCCCGCACCAACCCCCACCGCCGTTGTTGAGGCGGTTGTTCCGACCGAAGCCGCGCCGACCGAGGTTCCGCCGACGGCCGAACCCGCCCCGGCCGAGCCGGTCGCCCCGGCCATCGTGGCCGACCCCGGTCTCATCGACACCCTGTGGGTGTGGGTGAGCCGCGACGCCGCCGAGCCGCTCGACGTGGCCAACCCCCACAACTACAACCTGCTGTTCAACGCCGACGGCACTTTCTTCGCCGGGCTGGACTGCAACCGCGGCACCGGCACCTATAACACCCCCGGAGACGGCACGATCTCCATCGCGCTCGGCCCGACGACGATGGCCATGTGCGCCGACGACTCCCTCGCCAACCAGATGATCGCCATGCTCGGCTCGGCCGCGTCCTACGCCTATGAGGAAGAGGGCGAGGTGGTGGCCTTCACCATGGCCGACGGCAGCGTCGATCGCTACCGCAAGGCCGACACCGTCCCGTCTGTTGGCGCCATGCCCCCCGCGGGCGACGCCGACACGGCGCTCGTCGGCCGCGTCTGGCAATGGGCCGGCCGCATCGCCGGCGACCAGGTCACCACGGTGGATTCCCCCGAGGACTATAGCCTGACCTTCAACGATGACGGCTCCTTCTATGCCCGTCTCGACTGCAACAACGGCGGCGGCAGCTACACCGCCGCTGACGGCACGCTGACCATGAGCGGCGTGCGCACCACGCTGGCCCTTTGCCCGGACGGGTCGATGGCCGGCGAGATGTCCACCGCCTTCGAGCAGCCGCTGGCCTATGCCATCGACGGCCGCACCCTGACGCTGACCCACGGCGACGGCACCATCGACACCTACACCGACGCCGCCCCGTCGCTCGTCGGCACCACCTGGCAGTGGCTGGGCACGACGACGGCCAAAGAGCCGATCACCGTGGCCGACAGCAGCCGTTATACGGTTGAGTTCCTGGCCGACGGCTCGGCGGTCATCAAGGCCGACTGTAACAACGTCATCGCCCAGTACACGGCCGTGGACGGCGCCATGACCATCACCCCCGGCCCCAGCACGCTGGTTGCCTGCCCCGAGGACTCGCAAGCCGACGTCTTCACCCAGCAGATCAGCGCCGCGGCCATCTACTTCTTCATGGATGGCGATCTCTACATCGACCTGTTCGCCGACGGCGGCACGATGCGCTTTGGCGAGCTGCCGACCGTTGACCTGCCGACCCCCGAAGCGGGCGTCCCGACCGGCACCGTGAACGCGCCCGACGGCGTGTTCCTGCGCACCGGCCCCGACACCAGCTTCCCGTCGGTGGGCGTGGCCGCCCAGGGCGATAGCGGCACGCTGATCGGCATCAGCGAGGACAGCCGCTGGTATGTGGTCGACGCTCCCAGCCGGGCCGACGGCCGCGTCTGGGTGTTCGCCGAGTTCGTCGACGCGACCGGCGCCGAGGGCCTGCCGGTCGTCCCCAATCCCGCGCCGGTGAATGTGCTCGTCGGCCCCGTGTGGCAGTGGGCCTATACGACGACGCCGGTCGAAACGATCCGCTCGGCCGACCCGACGCGCTACACGGTCCAGTTCATGGCCGACGGCACGGCGGCGATTCAGGCCGATTGCAACCGCGCGGTGGTTCAATATATCACCGACGGCCAGATCATCACCCTCACGCCCGGCCCCATGACGCTGGCGGCCTGCCCCGAAGATTCGCAGGGCGACCTGTTCATGCAGCAGCTGAGCAACGCGGCCATCTTCTTCTTCCAGGGCGGCGAACTGTTCATCGACCAGACCGCTTCGTCCGGCACGATGCGCTTTGTGACCGGCGCCACTTCGCCTGAGGCGAATGGCGGCGGCGACGCCACCACCGTGACCGGTCTGCCGTTCCGCGTGGTGTCCTTCGGCCCGCTGGGCGCGGAGACCCCCATCCTCGACGGCACAATGATCGACGCCCTGTTCGATCAGGCCGGCAATCGCGTCAGCGGCACCGCGGGCTGCAACAACTTCTTCGGCCCGATGAACACCGCTTCCGGCGCGTTCAAGCTTGGCCCGTTCGCCACGACGATGATGATGTGTGAGGAGAACGTCATGGCCCAGGAAGCCGCCTTCCTGGCGGCGCTCGAGGGCGCGACCAGCTTCCAGTGGATGGTGCAGCCCAACGCGTTCATCACCCAGGGGCAGATCAACTACACCCTGGCCGACGGCACGACGGGCGTGATTAACTTCGTTTCGCCGTAGATTTCGAGATACGAAATACGAGATACGAGATACGAGTGAAGAGAGGCCCGCTCCCCGGTTGGGGGGCGGGCTTTTTTTGTTGGGGTATCTTTGACCCAGATTGACGATATGATACTCTAGAGAGGCTATACCTCACCCAGGAAAATCCACGATGGACTTTTTATCCGCTGCGCAAGTAGTTCTTGAACGTCATGGGCGGCCGCTACATTATAAAGATATTGCCAGGCACGCACTTGACGATGGTTTGATCACGCCTACCGGCATGACGCCGGAGGCCACGATGGGTTCGCGGCTGTATGTGGATACCAAAAAAGACGAGTCCCGCTTCGAGCGAGCAGGAAAAGGGCGATTTTCGCTCAAGAAAAAGACAAAACGCGATGACATCGCCAAGCGTGTAGAGGAAATAAACCAGCAGACGCGACAGATTTTGCGCAAGCGCCTACTCGAGATGCCGGCTGACCGGTTTGAGATACTTATTAGTGAATTATTGATCGCCGTCGGGTTTGAGGAACCTTCAGTTCAGGTTACGAGTTATAGTGGAGATGGTGGCATTGATGTGCGGGGGGTATTGAATGCCGGTGGCGTAACGTCGGTTAACGCGGCTGTGCAGGTCAAACGATGGAAGAAGAATGTGCAAACGAATGTCGTTCGCGAACTGCGTGGCTCCCTTACCACCCATGAACAGGGCATCATCATCACTACGAGTGATTATTCTGCAGGAGCTCGGACCGAAGCTAGTGCAGTTGGGAAAGTGCCCATAAGCCTTTTGAATGGCTCAGAGTTGATCGATTTGCTGGTGAAACATTCTATTGGCGTTAACAAAGAACCACATACGGTCATCACTCTGGATGAGGAATGGTGGAACGAGGCCAATGGCGATGTTGTCGTCGAGGTGGTGCTGCCGGTTGAAGAAATCATGGAGCGTGAAACCCTGGTGGAGTTTCCATTGACCGTGCGGGCGATGAATTCACCACATGTTGTCGCAATGCTGTTTAACCGACAAGGACGAATGGAGTTCAACCACACGCAGTATGGTACGCCCTCGTCTGCGGGGAAAGTCGCCCCTGGCTGGAAATCCTGCAATGGTTGGCGATATTGGCAATACCAGCATCCCGAGAGCAAAGAGTGGCGGATAATTGATGAATTACGCGGCTGACAATTAAACAAAGTAGAGGGGAAAATCTTATCTTATGAATAATGAAGTCCTTTCCTATCAGGATATGTGCCAGCAAGAGGGTTTAAGTTTGCAACGGGGAATGAATTTCCGCGTGGATGGTGGCTACTCGATTATTCTTATGTCGCAGCGGCGAAATGCACCATATCATGATCGAATTGAGGATGATGGTGCTACGCTAATCTACGAAGGCCATAACGAGCCTAAACGTGATGGCTTGATAGATCCAAAGGGTGTGGATCAACCCGCAACCAATCACCGGGGCACGCTAACTGAGAATGGAAAATTTGCTCAAGCCGCTCAACGATATGTGAGTGGAGAAACCCCTCCAGAGCGGGTCAAAGTGTACGAAAAAATTAAGCAGGGGATTTGGTCATATAATGGTCTATTTCATTTAATTGATTCCTGGATTGAAAGTGACGGTCGGCGGATGGTCTATAAATTTAAGCTCGTGGCAACAGAAGACGATTCAAGTACCGATATACAGGAAACAACTGATCTAGGAACAAACCGTTTGATACCCTCGGCTGTCAAGTTAGAAGTATGGAAACGGGACGGCGGCCGGTGCGTACAATGTGGAGCTAACGATAACTTGCATTTTGACCACATTATTCCCTATTCTAAGGGTGGCACTTCATTACGAGCAGAGAATATCCAATTACTTTGCGCACGACACAATCTAGCCAAGCGAGATCGAATCGAATAGTTATTACTCCTAATCCCTACACACTCCTTATCCCTTCCGGCACGCTGGCCCTATTTCGCGCAGCAAGTCGCAGCATTGCTATGACCGATCTCCAACAAGACGCCATCCACTATATCCTGACGCACTATCGCACCATCGCCGCCGTGGGATTCAACGGCCGCGATCGCACCAAACCGGCTTACTACACCCCCGCCTATCTGAAGGGGCAGGGGTTCACAGTTATCCCCATCGGCCGCGGGCTGACCGAGGGGCTGGGGCGGGCGGCGTATCCCTCGCTGAGCGACGCGCCGCCGGGGGTGGAGGTAGCGCTGCTCTTTCTGTCGCCGCGCCGCGTTGGCCCGGCGGTCGACGAGGCCATCGCTGTCGGCGCGAAAGCGGTGTGGCTGCCCATCGGTGTGGTGGATGAGGAGGCCGCCGCCCGCGCCCGCGCCGCCGGGTTGTGGGTGGTCATGGATCGTTGTATGATGGTGGAGCATAAATATCTCGATCTCTAGATCGAGAAAATAGCGCGCCGGCTGCGCAAGCCGCCGACTTGCAGGCAGGAAAGAAGTAAGCCCGGCGCCCATCGAAAAAGAAGAGCCAGGGACCACCGCCCGGCCGCCCCGTGCCCGGGGCCATCCGACAGATAGATGACGCCTGCAACCGGCATCTGTTTGACTCAGGAGCGAATGACCTGTGAACCACCGCAAAGTGCTTCTCTTTATTGTTCTCCTGTTGGCGAGCGTGTCGGCGTTGTCGGCCGCCCGCCGAACTGTGCCGCGCGTGGCTGCCGCCCCGTTCGAGGGTATAGCCGCGCCGCGCCTGACATCCCACGTGCTGATCAAGCTGGCGGCGTCCGAATCGGCCGTCGCCGGATCGGCCGCCATTGGGTTGCCCGGCCGGCTGGAACACGTCTTCGGGTCATGGTACCGGCTCTATCCCCCGTCGGGCGAGACGGCCGATTCGCTGCTCATGACGCTGGCCGGTTCGCCAGCCGTGGAGCGGGTGGAGCCGGACTACCCGGTGCGGCTCGACGCGGCCCCGCAGTTCGACGCGGCCCCGCAGTTCGATGCGGCCCCGCCAAACGATCCGCTCTATCCTCGCCAGTGGAACATGCCCCAGGTGCAGCTGGAGCAGGCCTGGGCCGCCACGACCGGCCTCGACGCCAACACCGGCACGGGCGTGCGGCTGGCCATACTCGATACGGGCATCGCCACCAACGGGTCCGACGGCTTTTGCGAGCCGCTGGTCGCCGAATACAACGTCTTTGACCCCAACAGCAACGCCAATCATCCGGCGGCCGACGACTTCGGCCACGGCACCCATGTAGCCGGGACGGCCGCCGGGTGCGCCCGCAACAACAAGGGGGTCGTCGGCATCGCCTATGACGCCGGGCTGATGGCCGTCAAGGTGCTCGACCACGGGAACGGCGAGGTTTCGGACGCGGCCGCGGGCATCGTCTGGGCCGCCGACCACGGCGCGCGGGTGATCAACATGTCGCTGGGCGTCCCGTGCGGCGCCGACTACCCCGCCTGCAGCAGCGCCATCATCGACGACGCCATCGCCCACGCCGTGGCGCTGGATGTGGTGATCATCGCCTCGGCCGGCAACTCCACATCCAATTTCGCGGGCATCCCCGCCAACCACCCCGACGTCATCGCCGTCTCGGCCACACGCTACGACGGCGCGCGGGCGTCCTATAGCAATTACGGCGTGGCCATCGACCTGGCCGCGCCGGGCGGGCAAAACGCGCTGGACCAAAACGGCGACGGCTTCAGCGACGGCGTGCTGCAGGAGACATTCGATCGCGTCACGGGCAAGTGGCGCTACTATTATTATGAGGGCACGAGCATGGCCGCGCCCCATGTGGCCGGGGCGGCGGCGCTGCTGCGCGCCTGCGTGCCGGAGGCCGATCGCGACGCCGTGCGGGCCGCGCTGGAGGGGTACACGCGCGACATGGGCGAGTTGGGCTACGACACGAGCTATGGCCACGGCTTTTTGCAAATCTACGACTCGCTGGCCGGTCTGGCCTACGCCAACGGCCGCGACCCGGCGGCGGCCTGTGCCCCCACCAGCGAGCCGCCGCCCTGCTTCACCCTGTCGGCCGTGGCCAATGGGCCGGGCACGCTCACCGTGGAGCCGCCGCCCAATTGCGACCCCGACGGCGGCGAGCCGATCGAGCCGACGGCCTACAACTTCGGCACGGCCCTCGTCCTGACGGCCACGCCCGACGACGGCCACACCTTCGCCGGCTGGAGCGGCGATCTGAGCGGCACGACCTCGCCGCAGACGCTGCGGGCCACGCGCGATCTGAGCGTGACGGCCACATTCGTCGTGCCGCTGCCGGAACCGCGGCTGATCGTCAGTCTGAAGAGCAGCGGCACGACCACGGGCGGCCTGGCCTATGCCGACGAGGACACGCTGTATGACGACCCCGACGCGGGCCTCGTGTTGACGTTCGACGGCTCGGCCTTTGGGCTGGCGCGCGAGGATGTGGACGCGCTGGCGCAATTGCCCGATGGGACGCTGCTGATCAGCCTCGACAGCCCGGCCAAGGATCTGCCGGGGCTGGCGGGGGTCACGGTCGACGACAGCGACATCATCCGCTTCGATCCGGTCACGGGTCAGTTCAGCTGGTATTTCGACGGCTCCGACGTGGGTCTGACGACCGGCGGCGAGAACGTGGACGCCATCGCCCTGCTGCCCGACGGGCGGCTGCTGATCTCCACGTCGGGCGCGGCGTCGGTGCCGGGCCTAAAGGCGGCCGACGAGGACGTGATGGTCTTCGACGGCGCGTTCGGTTCGGACACGACGACGAGGACATGGGCGCTCTATCTGGACGGCAGCGATCTGTCGAAGAAGTTGAGCGACATCGACGGGCTGGCCTGGCTGCCCGGCGGCGGGGCGGGGCTGGGCGTGCTCTACCTGTCAGCCGACAAGAAGGTGACGCTGGGCGGGCAGGAGATGGCCCCCGGCGACGTGTTCTTCTGCGAGATCGCCACCCTGGAAGCGACATCGAGCTGCGCCACAATCGGCCGCTATTGGCAAGGCACGGCCGCGGGGCTGCCGGTTAAGGCTGATGTGGATGCGGTGGAGGTGGGGGTGGAGCCTCCGCTGGGGGAGTAGGTTCAGGCGGGTCGGATAAGAAAAAAGACCCCGGCGGTTTGTTGGGACCGCCGGGGTCTTTTTGGGTTTAGGTTACTGCTGTTGTCCTACGATGCTATGTCCAGGCCGTCGAGATTTGGCTTGAGGGTCTGGCAGAGGCGAGACAGAATGCGCTCTAGTTGGTGGGACTAAGCAGATCCATCTGGATAAGCTCTTCTTCGCTGAAGTCGGCCTCGGGCACGACGTCGACCAGCACGGCATCCCCCGGTATCGATCCCGGAGGCGACGCTGAATTACTGGCGGCAAGGTTATAGACCTCAAATTCCCAGAAGGAATAGTTCGTTGCCCATGAGAGGGCTGTGTCCATGCGAATGGCGACGCAGCGGGCCGTTCGCTTGCCCAGATTATGGTCCTTGTAGCCGATGCTGTTGGCCGTATAGTTGTTCCCGGTATAGGTGCCTATACAATTCGGTGCGTCTGACCAGCCGATAAAATAGCTGGTGGCATAGGCTGCTTCCCAGTTGATCTTGACCTGGTTAAACGTCATGCTACTGCCGAGATCAATCCAGTACCAATTGGTGCCATAATCGCCCGACCAGCGCGTGTTCAAATTGCCGTCATTGCCGTATTCGGGCAGATAATACGGCGCGTGCCAGTTCCAAGCCGTACTGGGCTTGTTCAGCGCCAGGTTCGGCTTCGTCTGGTCGAGTCGTATTTTGTATGCCCCACTTGAGTTACCAGCGTAACTCCTGGCCTCAACGCGATACGCGCCGGATGTTGGTAAGGTGACCCAATCAATGAGCGCATTGCCATTCCCGCCACTGTCATCATTCGCGGCAATGAGCACGTTATCCGGGTCGTAGAGATACAGGTAGCTATCCAGCGAGCCGCCTTTCTTGTCCATGCGAATTGTGGCTCTTGTACCTTCAACGCCCTGGAAAAAATAACTATCAATGTCATAGGCAGGAATAATTTTTCCGGAGGCTGTTTTGCCTGACTCCAACACCCGATTGTCATCGGAATCGCCGCCATACACGTCCAGCCGAACTGTGTAGGTGCCGGAGGAGTAGCCGCCATAGCTGCTGAGCACGATCAGATATTTTCCTGATCGCGGTATCGTGTACATATAGAGCATCGGATTGCGATTACCGCCACTATCATCATCGTATGCCCGCAACTGCTCATCCCTTGCCGTATAAAGCTTCAGGTAGCCATCAAGCGCGGTGGTTTTTGCGGTCATATTGATAGTGACCTGCTGGCCCTCGGTCGCGTAGAAGATGTACGTATCCTCATCCGTAGAAGGGCTAATTTTCCCTGTCAGTGATTTCCCATTTGCAATGAGTCGTCTGTCATCCTTGTCGGTTTTTCCGAGCGGCAGAACGCTATCCTCTCCCGGAGCCTGCGACGGCAGATTTTCTCCTCCGGGTGCCGGTGTAGGTGCAGGACTGTTGGATTGTGCCGCCACAATGCCTGACCCGAACAAGCAGATTCCGAGAATTACCACGATCAATACCGCAATACTACGTTGACTTTTGAGCGTCATGATTCCTCCTGTGATGCTCTGAATGGGGACTATTAAGGGGCAGTAATCGAAATCTCTTGATTACTCAATCGAACCGAGTCGCCCCAACGACACCTTAATCAAACTTACCTGCGTAATGTGATCGGCAGGAAGAGCTTATTGACCTCCACCCCAAATGCGAAACTTCGCTCCGCTCCGCGCCCGTTATTGCCGGCCGGGTCGACGTTGGCGATCCGATAGTAAATAGTGCCCTTGCTCGGCAGCCCGGCCAGGGTCAGTTCATGGTCCCTGGCAAACAACGACTCGGAGACCGTCCGGTTGTATTGCCCCGGCTGCGGGCCGAATTCGATGGTTCCGCGACTGAATTCGTTCGTCTTCCAGCGGATCTTGACGCTGCCGGAGCCGGTCGGGACGATCTCCGGTGTGCCCTCTTCTTTGGGCGGCGTGGTGTCGCCGATCAGCGCAAGGGGGTATTGCAGGGATGAGAAGCGATTGCTGTCGGCCATATCGAGCACAAAGTGCGCCGGCAAGGCATCGAAATACGCTTGCAATCCCGACGGATAGATCAGCGGCGCGTGGCGCAGGCTGTCGGCCATATCGACCACGAAGTGCGGGGCCAGCGCGTCCAGCAAGCTGTTTAACGTAAAGGACTGGGTTAGGGATTCGTAGCGGGTTTCATCAGCCCCCTCGATGAGGAAGTTTTCCGCAAGTCCACGTGCTCGGCCGCCCCACAGTAGTCCGACCATAAAGGCTGCGACGAATATTGCAGTGATGTAGTGTCGGGTGGTCATGGCATCCTATAAACAATTACTAACGCGCCATACTCGATACCATTGTTCCAATCGTAGCCTGTGTGTATTGTGTGAGTGATATCAGGTAAAAACGATGTGATTGGAATTAGACCGTAACCATGGGGAATGTTAGTGAGATCTTGGCCGTCAATCCTTATCTCATGCGTTTTACTCGCCCAACTTATTTCGTAATATGAATAGACAGATGGAATGGTTATTTGAAATTCCTCATAGTCTGACTCGCCCACTAAGAGCATGTGCGTCGCATTGGGATGATTGAAGTTGTAATACGTGACCGCGCCAAAAGGTGCACCGCCAGTGACAGCAATGTTGTTCATTACAATCGTTAGCTTGGAATTGTTGAGACTTCCGGCTTTCGTCTCGATCATCTTGCTCGCGGGCGCAGATGACAGATAGTAGGCCATGATCCAACCGTCACGCCGGATGTAGACATGAGTGTCGAAGTGTTCGGCGTAGCTAGGAACGGAGATCGATCCAAGAATATAGTCGGCCGATTCCAGTTCGATGCTGTTGAAGAGGGGGCGGACGAATTCAAGATTTAGCGCATTGGGCGCCTTGTAATAGGCGGCAATACCCGCCTCATCCTGAATTTTCTGACCCACGGCATCGGCTTGCAGGTCGTCGTCATACAGGAACGCCGGCTCTTCCAGGGCAACGGCCGCGGGTACGTCCTTGCCCATGTGCCTTCCCGCCGCCACGCCGGCGACGCCCAATAAGACGACAAAAAAACCGATTGTTAGCCCTCTGAACGTATGAGATATGGATCGAAGCACGTATCCCTCCTTCGATAATGGTCGCTTTGCCGGCCCGAATTTCCAACCCCCACGTTTGCCAAATTCCCTGCGTTAAACTAGAATCGAGTCATCCATCAGCCGCCTGATCTCGCTCGTTGTATGCTGATTACCCCCCGAGAGCCTGTAGCTCGATGATGAAGCGCAAAGCCGCGTGCATGGAGGAATTATGTGATTATCGATTCGTGTGGGGGCTACATTGACATCGCGACTGGAACACCCCCGGCCAACCGAAAGTCAGCCATAACCGTTAGTTTAGAATGAAACTTGTTGCACCCGTGCAACACCTTTCACACACACCATGGGGAACGAGAGCCACACGGCCCACACGGCCCACACCTTTTCCGACCTGCTCAGCGATGCGCTTGACGCGCGCGGCGTGTCGCCGGGCGAGGCGGCGCGAGCGCTCAAGGGGATGGGGCTGAAGATCGACCGCGGCACGCTGACCCGCTGGCGCAACGGCGAGACGACCCCCAGCCTCGACAAGCTCGATGTCGTTCGCCGGCTGCCGGACGCGCTGGGCATGACTTCGGCCGAGCGGGCGGCGTTTCTCCGCGAGGCCGGGCGGCTGCTCGATTTCGCCCTGGTGCGCGAGCGGCGGCCGCGGCCCGTCGCCGCCGTGGTCTTGCCCCAACGCATCCATTTTGGAGCCGACGTGCTGCCCCCCTTCGCCGGGCGCGTGGCCGAGTTGGCTTTGCTTCAGGAGTGCGTCCGCGACGGCCGATCGGTGCTCATCACCGGGCTGGGCGGCGTGGGCAAGACCCGGCTGGCCCAGGAGCTGCTGCGCTCCTCGGTCGGCTATTTCGCCCACGGCTGCGAGTTCCTCACCCTCTTGCCCGGCCAGCCCGGCGACCAGGTGCTCTACAACGTCGCCCAGCTGTTGGGTGTGCCGCTGCCGTCGGGCATACCCGAAAACGGCCGCGCCCTCGTGCTGGCCGGTCTGCGCGACCAGCTGCGCGACGCCCGCCTGCTGTTCCTCATCGACAACGTGGAAAACGCCGACCAGGTGCGCGACCTGATCCGCGAGCTGCCGTCGATCACCTGGGTCATCACCGCCCGGCGCATCAGCCTGAAGAGCATCGGCGTCTATCCCGTGGTGCTCGACCTGCCCCCGACCGAGGACGCCGCGGCCATCTTCCTGGCCCATGCGGGCGGCGTCCATGCGTCGGGGGGCGAGGGATCGGCGCTGGTGGACGAGGCGATCCACGTCGCCGGGCGGCTGCCCATCGCGCTGCGGCTCATGGCCGGGCTGATGTCCTCCAGCTTTATCAACTCCCCGGCCGAGCTGGAAGCCTGGATTCAGGCGGGCGGCCTGCTGCGCGGCGGCAGCCATGGCATGACCCTGCGGCGGCTTTTCGCCCAACTCGTCGACAGCGCTCCGGCCGAGGCCCAGGCCATCTTCGAGGCTTGCGGAGCGTTTGCCGATCGCACCATCGCCATGCAGCGGCTTCTGTCGGTTTGCCTTCGCGCCGGCATCCGGCCCTCGCCCCGGATTTGGGAGTGGCTGGCCGATCTGTCGCTCATCGAACTGCCCGATGAGGGCTATGTGCAGCTCCACCCGCTGCTCCATACCTACGCCGCCGCGCGCCTCAGGAGCAGCCCCCGCGCGGCGGCGATACGCGAGGGTTTCCGCGGCGTCTATCTGGACCTGGCTCGCGCCGCGGCCGAATCGGCCGAACCCCAACGCGATTATGCGGCGCTCATCCCCGAAGAGCCGAATCTGCTGCGCGTGGTCGATGAATACTATAAGGAAGGCGACTGGGCGGGGCTGCGGGCCATGTGGCCGGCTGTCTCCGGTTATTTGTGGCACATGGGCAATCTGGCCGCCTATGAGGCGCTGGATCGGAAGTGCCTGCGGGCGGCGTGGCTGTCGGGCGATTCGGCCTGGGTGGCGGTGCTGCTGTCGGAACTGGGCTTTGTCGCCCTGGAGATGGGGCGGTTCGACGGCGCGGCCGAACTGTTCCGCGATTCGCAGGCCATCCACGACGCCGCACCGGAGCAGTTGATCGAACAGGCCCGGCTGCGGCGCTATCGGGCGGCGTTGGCCATGCGTCTCGGCCGTCTCGATGAGGCGTTGGCGCTGCTGGCGGAGTGCGAGCAGCGCCTGTCGACGCTGACTGACCCGCCGGAGTCGCGGCTGGGCATCGCGCGGGTGCTGCTCCACAGCGCGCGGATGAGCGCCCACCGTCGCCGGGGGGATTTGCCGTCGGCCGCCGCCGCCGGAGAGCTGGCCGACCGGCAGTTCCGGGCCACTGTCCCTGACCATAGCAATCGCCTGGGGGAGTACCGGCTGGAGTGGGCCGACGTGCTCTATCGGCTGGGCGACGCGGCCGCCGCGCGGGAGATGTGGCTCGACATCAGCAATCGGCGCGGGGACGACGGACTGCTGCCCGAACAGGGCGAGGCGCGCCTCCGGCTGGCGTGGCTGGCCCACCACGAAGCCCACCACGAGGCGCGCGAGACGGCCGCTGAGGACGCCCGCACGGTGCACCGCATCTTCACCCGCTTCGGCCGCGTCGAGCGCCTGGCGCAGGCCGACGCCCTCATCGCGGCCCTGGGCGGCGGCCCGTTGCCCGCATTCGAGGAGTTGACCGCCGGTTGCGACTATCCGGCGTATTGATTGGTTCCAGACCTGACAGGTGGGCGATGGAGAGCCTCATGCCTGTAAAAGTATTTCGCTCGCCCACCTGTCAGGTCTCACCTGGCGTATTGATTGGTTCCAGACCTGACAGGTGGGCGATGGAGAGCCTCATGCCTG
>DAOMSB010000064.1:16255-17045 GCA_035446145.1 Promineifilum sp. (SeqCode)
TAAAAGTATTTCGCTCGCCCACCTGTCAGGTCTCACCTCGCGTATTGACATCCCCTCCGCAAATGCCTACAATTCGTTATTGCGACTGAGTTGCAATAACTGATTGCATTGTAACCAAAAGAATATGATCCACAGATTACACAGATTAAAGAAAAATCGGTGAAATCTGTGTAATCTGTGGATTCTTCTACAAAATGACCCATCAATCCACCGACCTTCCCACGCTCCTTCGCGCCCAGGGCCACCGGCTAACCCCGCAGCGGCAGATCATCCTCGACACCCTGTGCGAGATGGGCGGGCACGTGACCGTGGCCGAGCTGTATGAGCGCGTCCGCGGCCGCTATCCGGCCATCGACCGCTCCACCGTCTACCGGGCGCTCGATTTCTTCGTGGGGCTGGGGCTGGTCGGCGCGGCCGAGATTGGCGGAGCGGCCGTCTATGAGATCGCCGGGCACAACGACCACAGCCCGCATCATCATCTCGTCTGTCGCGTCTGCGGCGACATCGACCATGTGCCCGACGCCGCCTTCGCCGCCTTCGCCGCCCGCCTGCGCGCCGACTACGGCTTCGCCGCCGATCTGGACAGTCTGACCATTTCGGGGCTGTGCCGTGAATGCAGCGGCGCTGTTGGGGCGTAGTGTGGATAGTATTCAGTAGATCAGTGGGGCAGTGGGACAGTGGGGCAGTGGGTCAGTGGGACAGTGGGGCAGTGGGTCAGTGGGACAGTGGGACAGTGTGTTATGCCCTGAAAAAAGTGGACAGTAAGTTAAGGTGTAACCAGTAAGGCCTC
>DAOMSB010000065.1:0-16705 GCA_035446145.1 Promineifilum sp. (SeqCode)
CATAATGTCAATTACTTCACACAGTTTAGCATAAATCCGCTACATTTGGCAATCGCCTCAGAGGAACAGGTGATTAACCTAATCTGATAGATAAACGAGTGAATCCCTTGCGCAAAACGGCATCCCAAATTGACTATCCATCAGGCCCAACGAGGTTATTACCCCATACGCCGGGCCTTTGCTACAATGGCGGTTGAGGATCAGCAGCATGGCCGAAACCGTGACAACTACCCAGTTACTGTGCAAACAATGCGCGGCCGTCCTTGTGGTGGAGCAAGGCGCGCAATACGCCACCTGCGAATACTGCGGCACGGTCAACTTTCTGGACAAAAGCGAGTCCGTGCTGCATTACGCCGTGCGACCCACCATCGACGACGCCCAGGCCACCGCCGCGCTTCGTCGCTGGATGGCCGGCAACCACACCGTCAAGGGGCTGGATGCCGAGGCAAAAATCGAGTCGCAACGGTTCGAGTACTTCCCCATGTGGCTGGCGCGAACAGAAATGAGCGGCCGTGAAGAGGTTCATCTCAAGCCCGCCGCCGCGCTGTCGATCGTCGAGTTGGGCAATTTACGCGTGCCTGCTTCCGACCTTGAGCCATACGATCCCGCGCTGGACAGCACGGCCATTCGGGCCACCGTGCCGGTGACGGCCGTCCGCTCGTGGCTGACGGACAACGAGAGAATTGCCCCCGGCGCTATCCGGGAGGTCTCCCTCGTCCACGTGCCCATCTACCAATTCAAATATCGCTATAGGGAAAACACCTATACAGCGCTGGTAGACGCAGCCACCAGCCAGGTCTTCTCCGCCATCTACCCCGAGAAATTTGAGTTGCCTTATGTTTCCATCGGCGGTTTCGGCTGTCTGGCCTACTTCCTGGCGGCGCTCATCCCCTTGATCAGCTACTCTGTGTTCGATGGGGGTGAAGGTGCGGCCATTGGCACGGCAATCTACCTTATCGTGGCCGTCGCCCTGGCAATCCCTATCTTCATCGCCGCCGCTGCCATTTCGCGCAAGTATTAATCTCCTGAAAGCCATGACTGCACTCACGACACCTGATCCAACTTCTGCGACTGCGCCGGCAGTGAATGCAAACATAAAGCCAAAAGAACAGGCCCAAGGGCTGGTCTGTCCGGGTTGCGGCGGGATAGTGCCCGTCGCGGAAGGGGTGCGCATCGTTCAATGCCCCTATTGCAGTCTTCATTCCCTTGTGCAGGGGGATCGCGGCATACGACGCTGGCAAGTGGCACGGCGCATCGATCGTGCCACGGCGGAGCAGAGTGTGCGCGGATTCCTGGGCGGCATGCGCAAGGCATCCAATCTCAGACGCACAGCCAAAATCGACGAGATGCTGGTCGCTTACCTGCCGTTCTGGCGAGTGGAGGCGACCGTCGCGGGCTGGCTCTTCGGTCGCGTCCGCAAGGACAAGGATGAGACGAAGCCCGACGAGCACGCTGTCTTCGAGTCGATGCACTGGAACGACGCTGCAGTCGACGTGTCGGAGTTCGGCGTCCATCGCATCGTCGTCTCGCGTGATGATTTGCAGCCGTTCGACAGCCAGGCACTCCATGCCGAAGCGATGGTTTTCGAACCGTCGGAGTCGCGCACGGCGGCCCTCGATGAAGCCCAGGCGCACTTCACCTATCGCAGCCAGGTGGCCGCCGGGCAGAGCAAAACCCACTACGAAAATATTCAACTACTCCGGCCGGAGTTCTCGCTGGTCTATTTTCCGGTCTGGCTGGCGCGCTACTCCTATCGCAACCGCGTCTATCAAGTGGTGGTGGACGCAACCAGCGGGAAGGTGATGTACGGCAAGGCGCCGGGCAACACCCTCTATCGTGCGGCGGCTCTGGTTGTCGGGCTGGCCGTGGGCAATCTGGTGCTCGTCAACGGTACGGTGCTGACCGCCATCGGGCTATCCGACAGCGACGACGGGTTGGCGGCCCTGCTTCTGCCCATTGCCGCCGGCATTGGCCTTATTCTCTACGGATACAAGCAGTTCCGATATGGCGAGGAAGTCGAGGACAAGCCCAACGAATTCCAGAAGGCGGCCACCGGGCCGGGGAAGGGCTTCTTTGGCGGGTCAACTCCCGATCTGGATCTGCAGGGCATGCTCAAGACCGGCATGACCCTGCTCGAGGACCTCGAAGAGGCAAGCCAGAATAGCGATACGGACGATTGATGCCATGAAGTTGCTGTTATTGCGTTGTCCCCGCTGTAATCACCCTTTGGCCCCCGGGCAGGACGATCAGGTCATCCAATGCCCCAACTGCCGGAGCGCGGTCGCCATCGCCGATGAGGGATTGAATATCCTGCCGGCGCAATACGGTTCGCCGGCGGTCGAGGCCCCACCCCGCTGGCTGCCTTTTTGGGTCTGCCGCGGCCGGGTAACGATCCTGAAGCGCAAGACCCAGGCTGGTCAATCGAGCGAGAGAGTGGCACGGGAGTTCTGGGCCGAACCGCGCCGCGTCTACATTCCCGCGTGGGCCTGCGATCTGCTCGAGGCCCGCGATATGGTGGAATCCCTGCTGGAGCAGCAACCGATACTGGAGGCCGGCACGCCACCCGAAGGGGTGATTTTCGATCCGGCCGTCGTGGCGCCCGCCGATGCCCGCAAGCTGCTGGAATTGGTCGTCCTCACCATCGAGGCCGAACGATCCGACTATCTGGAAGCTTTCGAGTTCGAGCTATCGCTGGAAGACGAGGCGCTTTGGCTTTTCCCGGCCGAGCGGCAAAAAGACAGATGGAAGATATTATTGAAGTACATCTCACCATAACGGAGGAAAAGGATTCACATGGAAAAGAAACGAGTACACACCAATGACGCGCCCGCGGCCGTCGGGCCCTATTCGCAGGCGATTCGCATCGGCGACTTTGTCTTCACCGCCGGGCAGGTCGCCCTCGACCCCGCCAGCGGCGAGATGGTCGGCAACGACGTCGCCGCGCAGACCGAACAGGTGATGAGCAATCTTGGCGCCGTTCTGGCCGCGGCCGGTTCCGATCTGTCGCGCGTGATCAAGACCACCGTCTTCCTGCAAAGCATGGGCGATTTCGCGGCCATGAATGCCGTCTATGCCCGCTACTTCCCCGAGCCGTTCCCGGCCCGCTCCACCGTGGAAGTTGGCGCGCTTCCCAAAGGCGGATTGGTGGAAATCGAGTGCATCGCCCACGCTCAATAGCAGAATGATTTGTGAGGGAAAGCAGACCGGCCCCGTGCCCTCGGCAACACTCATGCCGCGAGCAATGATTCGCGTCGAACGCTTTCCCTCAACCTGAACTATGCCTGCTACGATCCTGATAGCCGACGACGAAGCTAACATTCGCGACCTGGTTCGCCTGTATCTGGAAAAAGAAGGTTTCCGGGTGCAGACGGCCGAAAACGGTCGGCAAGCACTGGAGCAGGCGCAGAGTGGCTCGCCGGACCTGATCGTGCTCGACCTGATGATGCCGGAACTGGACGGCTGGGAAGTGTGCCGCAGGCTCCGCGCCGAAGGCAGCTTGCCCATCCTCATGCTGACCGCCCGCGATCAGGATATAGACAAAATCGTCGCCCTGGAGATGGGCGCGGACGATTATCTGACCAAGCCGTTCAATCCGCGCGAGTTGGTCGCCCGAGTGAGGGCCATCCTGAGGCGCACGAGCGGCGGCCGCCCCGGCCCCGATCAGCCGCGACGGCTCGGTCGGCTCACGCTTAACCCGGCCAGCCGCGAAGTCACCGTCGGCGACGAAGAGATCGCCCTGCGCGCCCGGGAGTTCGATCTGCTCCTCGCCCTCATCGATCACGCCAATCAGGTCCTCTCGCGCGATCAGCTGCTCGATCTGGTGTGGGGGTATGAATATCATGGACAGACACGCACGGTCGATGTCCATGTCGCCCAACTACGGGATCGATTGACGAATAGTGACGTCGAGATCGAGACGGTATGGGGGCGGGGATACAAATTAAACGTGCGCGCAGCGTGAGGTTGGCGACTTTATGACGAAAATTTCATTGATCAGACATGGGCTGGTTCATAACCCCGCCGAGGTCTACTATGGCCGCCTGCCGGGATATGGGCTGGCAGCCCTTGGTCGAGCGCAGGCGGCCGCTGCCGGGGATTATCTGGCAGGCGCAGGGATCGTGGCAGTCTACCACAGCCCCATGTTGCGGGCCTTCCAGACGGCCGAGATCGTGCGCTCGCGCTGTGCGGCCAACGCGCCGCTCGTGGAGTGCGATCTCCTCAACGAGATCCATTCTCCCTTCGATGGTCTCGCGGCGGCGGAGATGGAAAAGCGCGACTGGAACTTCTACGATGAGATAAACCCGCCTTATGAGCAGCCGGCCGACATCGTAGACCGCCTGCTCAGGTTCTTTGATCTGGCCCGGCAAAGACACCCCGGCCGACATGTCGTCGGCGTCAGCCACGCCGATCCCATCGCCTTTGCCATTCTCTGGGCTGCCGATCTTTCCCTGTCCGCGAGCCAACGCAAGCGGCTGATCGACGCGGGCATATCCGAGCCATACCCCTCGCCCGCGTCCGTCACCACATTTGAATTTGCCGACAGCGAGGAAAGAAAGCTGCTGACTTTCCGATACCACGCTCCTGCCGCACTGTTGTGAACCTGAGGAAGTTATCAACCTGAGATTTCCCTTCGTTTTTTGTTGGCAATCCGGTAGTAGACAATTATCATTCCCTTATCTCGTATGGAGTCTCGATCCCCTTATGAGACGGTTGAAGGACGATCGTCTATTTAACCAGGCTCTTTCCAATTTTTTTTCACCTGAGGAGGTAAAGAATGAACGCCCGTAAGTTATTGTTGTTGGTTAGCATGGTTGCCGTTCTGGTGTTCGCCCTCGCCGCGTGCGGCGGCGCGCCAAAGCTGGGAACCGCAGAGAATCCCATCATCATGTCCTTCGTCCCATCCGGTGACACGCAGGACATCATCGCCAGTGGTGACACGCTGGCTCAGATGGTAAGCGAGCGGACCGGTCTGGTCGTTAAGGCCAACGTCGGCACCGACTTCTCCTCCGTGCGCGAGGCCATGTGCGCCGGCAAGGCCCAAATCGGCTGGTTGAACACCTTCAACTACGTGCTGGCCAACGAGCAGTGCGGCGTTGATGCGGCCCTGGCGACCTCTCGCTTCGGCTCGTCCACGTATGCCGGCCAGATCATCGTGCGCGCCGACAGCGGCATCTCCACGATCGCGGACCTGAAAGGCAAGGTCATGTGCTGGGTCGACCCGGCCTCGACCTCCGGCTACATCATTCCGCGCATCATGCTGGCCGCCGAAGGGGTCAACCCCGACACGGACTTCAGCCAGACCGTCGAAGCCGGTTCCCACAACAACGTCGTAACCCAGGTCTACAATGGTGATTGCGACGCCGGCGCCACCTTCTCCGACGCCCGTACCGGCATCGAGAAAGAGTTCCCGGATGTGCTCGAAAAGGTCGTCGTGCTGGCCACCACCAGCGACATCCCCAACGACAGCGTTTCCTTCATCAAGGATTTCCCCGCCGAGATGCGCACGAAGATCGTCGCCGCTCTGCTGGACATCTCCGCCTCGCCCGAGGGTCAGGAAGCGCTCAACACGCTCTATAACATCGAGAGCCTCGTCGAATCGAGCGACAGCTTCTACGATGTGTTCCGCGCCGACCTGAGCCGCGCGGGTATCGACATCGAGTCGTTGGCCAAGTAAGCCCTGTCTTGAACCTGAACCCCCGGCAGTCCGATGGCTGCCGGGGGTTCTTTAATCAGGCAGGACCCACAAGAGAATTGTCGTGCTGCAAATCAAGAACCTGACAAAGATATTCCCCAACGGGACCGTCGCCCTGAACAACGTCAGTTTTGACGTTCAGGACGGCGAGTTCCTGGTCATCATCGGCCTCTCCGGCTCCGGGAAATCCACACTTCTGCGATGCATCAATCGCCTGATCGAACCCACTTCCGGCGCGGTGCTCTGGAATGGCCAGAACATAACCGAAGCCGGCAGCGCCGAACTGAAGCAAATTCGCCGGCAGATCGGCATGATTTTCCAGCATTTCAACCTGGTGAAGCGCAGCAGCGTGACTACCAACGTCCTGACCGGCCGGCTGGGTTATGTGCATCCCGTATGGAGTCTCTTTGGGCGCTTCACGGCCGATGACCGCCGCCGCGCCCTGGCTGCGCTCGATCGCGTGGGCATCGCCGATAAGGCCGACAGCCGGGCCGACCAGCTTTCCGGTGGCCAGCAGCAACGGGTCGGCATTGCTCGTGCCCTCATGCAAGAGCCACAACTATTACTGGCTGACGAACCCGTCGCCAGCCTCGATCCCGTCCTCTCGCACTCCATTTTACGCTATCTGGAACTGCTGAATCAGCAGGATAGCATCACCGTGTTGTGCAGTCTTCATTTTCTGGACCTCGTCCATCGCTATGCAACCCGCGTTGTGGGCCTTAAAGGTGGCGAACTGGTCTTCGATGGTCTCCCTTCCGAATTGACGCCCGAGAAATTTAAAGAGGTGTACGGGGAGGAGGCAGAAATGGTATCGGTAGCGCCGCCTAATGCCGTCTGAAAACAAGACATCTCTCAGCCCTTGGCTGCCCGCCTTCCTCTCTCTGATCATTCCCGGCAGCGGCCAGATTATCCTTAGCCACAAGACTCGCGGCTTCGCTCTTTTTCTGGCTTTTTTTGCGCTGCTGGGCCTGGTTCTGTGGACTCAGGCTTACGCGCTTCTGGCTCCACTGGCCCTGCTCCTCATCTGGATCGCCCGCGACGCCTATCGATTGGCCAAAGGGAGTGAGCCGAGTTGGGGTGTATCGTTGCTGCTCATTGGCATCGTTCTCTATGGCACGGCGCTCATCGTCACCGAAGTGCGTCCCACCCGAATGATAACGGGGTTGCCCAACGTCACTCCGTATCTGCGATCTCTGTTTAATCCGGAGTTATTCGAGACGCCGATGAAAGAGGTGGTCGGCGTGACGCCGATCATGGTGCCCTGCGTCGATCCGTTACCGGCTCCGAACCGTGAAGCAACCACGTCCCCTCAATTAATCCTGAGCGCGCCCTGCACCGAGGTCGGCGATTTGTTGCAGGTGACGGGGGCAGGCTTCGAGCCAAATGAATCGGGGCAGATGCAATGGATTGATCCGCTGGGATCCCCTCGTCGGGCTACATTCGACGGCGAAGTAGTCACTTTCAAGGCGGATGAGAACGGCCGTTTTGACGTGACGCTCCTTGTTCCCCAAGCCGTCCCCCTGACCGCCCAACCTGCTCCCGGCGAGACGTTGACCCATGCCGTTCGCGCGGTGCAGAACATCCCGTCTGGCCGGCTGCAACCCACGCAAACCCTGTCGCTGGTCATCGAGAAGATCGGCGAGACGATCGCCCTGGCCTTTCTGGCCACGGTGATGGGCGTTATATTTGCCGTGCCGGTCAGCTTCCTGGCCGCCCGCAATCTGATGAGCGGGAACCCCGTCACGATGCTGATCTACAACGTCGTGCGGGCCATTCTCAACGTCATCCGTTCCATCGAGACCCTGCTGTGGGCCATCATTTTCGCCGTATGGGTGGGCCTCGGCCCGTTTGCCGGCACATTGGCCTTGTGGTTCCACACCGTGGCCGCATTGGCCAAGCTCTATTCGGAAGCCATCGAGAGCATCGATTCGGGGCCAATTGAGGCGGTGAAAGCCACCGGAGCCAGCTGGCCGCAGATGGTCATCTACGCCGTCTTCCCGCAAATCCTGCCCACATTCACCTCGTTCACGCTCTACCGGTTCGATATCAACGTGCGTCTGTCCACGGTCATCGGCCTCGTGAGCGATGCCGGACTAGGTTTCCTCGTGGTTCAATGGGTGCGGCTGAATCGTTTCTCAGCCATGGCCACGGCCCTCATCGCCATCATCCTCGTCGTCGCCATACTGGACTTCCTGTCCAGTTGGCTGCGCGAAAGAATCATCCAGGGGCGGCCGATCATTTCCAGCACGAATCCGCTGGTTCGCACCGTCCTTAAGACAGTCATCATCGTTGGCTTCGTGGCTACGTTTATCTGGTCATGGAATGTGGCCCAAATCAAGCTGATCGAGCTGGTCAAAGGCGCGCCACAGGGGTTGGCGCTCGCTCGCGAGTTTGCCACGCCGGAGCTATTCACCCGCCCCACGAAGACGGTGGCCATCAGCGCCCCATTGACCGTACCTTGTGGCGCGGCGGAGCCTTCGACGCCGGCCGACGCGACCATCACACTATCGGCTGACTGCGGAGAAACCGGCGATCCGCTGGTCATCGAGGGAACGGGCCTGCCGCCAAACCGCACGGTTTCCGTTCGCTGGGTCTTGCCCGATGGCGGGTATTTGCGCGTCCGCTCGAACTGTTGCGATACTGATGATGACGGCAATCTGCGGGTAGAGACGGCGATCAACCCGATTGTCGTCATGGAAGAAGGGCAGACAGAACCGGCTCGCGTCGAAATCACCTATGAAGAGATTGCCGGCCGCATCCAGCTCAGCGAGACCGTCAGAACAGTCATCAGGCTGTCGATTGTCACCCTGCTCATGGCCCTGGTTGCCACCACGCTGGGCGCGCTATTCGCCATCCCCCTGAGCTTCCTGGCGGCGCGCAACATCATGGGCGATACGCCGGCCGGTCGAACCATTTATTACGGCTTGCGTACATTTTTCAATGTCGCACGCTCGATCGAGCCGTTGATCCTGGTCCTCATCGCGGCGACCTGGGTTGGCGCGGGGCCGTTCGCCGGCGTGCTGGCACTGGCGCTCAACAACATCCCCAATCTGGGAAAGCTGTTCTCCGATTCCATCGAGGAGATCAACAGCGGTCCGGTGGAAGCCGTGACTTCGACCGGGGCCACGCGCATGCAGTCCCTGGTCTACGCCGTCGTGCCACAGTTGGTGCCCCCCTTCCTGGCCTTCATCATCTACCAATGGGACATTAATATCCGCATGTCTACCGTCATCGGCTTCGTCGGCGGCGGTGGCATCGGCCAGCAGTTCCGCATCTGGGTCAGCCTGAACCAGTACGGAGCCGCCGGTACGGCCATCCTGGCCATCGTCATCATGGTCTGGACGATGGATTACCTGAGCGCCAAAGCGCGCGAGAGACTGATATAAGCTTGATCAGGGGCCGGGTCGTTAATCAGTCCGGCCCCTGTTCTCCTTAATCCTCATTGTCAATCCTTTACGTCTTTGCCCCTTTGCGCTAACTTCATACCATGTTTCGAACGCTGCGCGGTCGCCTGCTGCTGTCATTCGTCGTAGTCATTCTCGTCGGACTGCTGATCGTCGCCGTCTCGCTGTTTGGCTTCGCCAGCGTGTCCGACGCCCGCTTGCTGCCGTCGCTCGAGCGCCTTTCGGCCATCAGCCGCACCAACCAACGGGAATTACTCCAACTGTGGGGGGCAGGGGCCGGCAGCTCCGAGCTGCAGGGCCTGCTCCATAACACCTCGGAACAGGCCGACGTGCGGATACTGGTCGTCGATACGAGCGCCGAAGAGATCGTCTTCGATACGGCCGTCGGCGACGATTGGGTGGGCGACCGGCTGACCAACGTAGATCGACCGCAATCGCTGGTTTTGACCAACGTCAGACGCGGCAGCATCTTCGGCACGTTCGTCCACACTGACGGCTCGCGCTGGCTGGTTTTCGCCGAGCCGGACCCCGCACTCGGCCTCGCCCTCATCTTCTACGCCCAGCCCGAACCCACCGCGGGTGAATTTTTCAACGAATTCTTTCTCCGGCCGCTCTTCAATGCAGGCGTACTGGCGGTATTGTTGGCGATGCTGCTGGCAGCGATCATTGCCCAATCCGTGGCCCGGCCTTTGGGCGCGATAGCCGTCGCGGCCGAAGCCGTGGCGCGTGGTGATTATGACCAGCACGTCCCACAGGAAGGGCCGGATGAAGTCCGACGCGTGGCCGGCAGCTTCAACAGCATGGCCGCCCAGGTGAAAACCACTCAACAAGCCCAACGCGATTTTGTGGCCAATGTCTCCCACGATCTGAAGACACCGTTGACGGCGATCTCCGGCTGGAGCCAGGCACTGATCGACGGCGCGGCTGAAGGCCCAGAGGAGCGCAAACGGGCGGCCGAAACCATCCATGCCGAAGCCGACCGCATGTCCCGCCTGGTGAACGAGCTGCTCGATCTGGCTCGCCTTGAATCGGGCCAAATGCCGTTGACGATGCAGCGCGTCGATCTAAACGACATTTTGGCCGGCGTCCATCGCAGCCAGTTGCCCAACGCGCGCGCCAGAGAGATCGACCTTGCGCTTGGCGTCGCCGGAGAAGCGTTCGTCATGGGCGACCCGGATCGGCTGGCGCAGATATTCACGAACCTCGTCGATAATGCCCTGGCCTATACGCCGGCAGGCGGCATCGTGCGATTGACCGGTCGATTAAACGGCAACCAGGTCGAAGGGATCGTCAGCGATACCGGGCAAGGGATCCCCGAAGAAGAAATTCCGCGCGTGTTCGAGCGTTTCTATCGGCTTGAGAAATCCCGCGCGCGCGGCGAGCACGGCCGCGGCTCCGGGTTGGGGCTGGCCATCGTCCACGAACTGGTCACCGCCCATGGCGGCACGATCGGCGTTTCGAGCCAGGTCGGCCGCGGGACGGTCTTCGTCGTCAGATTCCCCGCGCCTTCGTCGCGCCAGTGATAATAGTGGCCGCGGCGTGCCCGGCGAGCTTATAAGTCAGGAGTATTTGCCCTATGATTCAGGTTATCTCGGTTATCGGTGCGCTGCTGATCCTCATCCCGTTCGCTGCCAATCAATTTGAGCGACTCACCCGTGACAGCTTTGTCTATCAACTCATGAACCTCGCCGGATCCGGCACGCTGGCCGCCGTGGCCCTCGTCGAGCGGCAATACGGCTTCCTGCTTCTGGAAGGGACGTGGGCATTGGTCAGCCTGTGGGGGCTGGCGTCGGTGCTGAAAAAGTAGCGGGGGCGGCGAAGTGAGCCGCCACCCTGCGCTATTAATAAGCGGGCGGATCGCTGGCCGGGAAAGATTCCCACCCCGCTTCGTCAATCACATCGCCGCGCTCAATCGCTCTGTTCAACAGGCCGACTTTTAATTCCCGACCCATCTGCGTTCCCAACAGCACCTTCCCCTTGCTTTGGCGCCCTTCCAGATAACGATGAGCGTCGGCCGCGTCTTCCAGCGGGAAGGTCTTGTCGATCCTCACCGTCAGGCGGCCGTCTCCCAACCAGGTGTAGACGTCGCTCGTCCGTCGCAAAATCTCCTTGCGGTCGCGGATGTAATGATGCAGCGACGGCCGGATCAGGTAGACCGAGCCGGCGTGGTTCAGCATTTGAGGATCGAAGGGTGCCACGGCGCCGCTCGACTGCCCAAACAGCACCAGATAGCCGTGCGGCCGAAGACAGTTGAGGCTTTTCAGGAACGTGTCGCGGCCGACGGAATCATAGACGGCATCGACGCCTCGGCCGCCTGTCAGGCGTTTCACTTCGGCCTCGAAATCCTGCTCGGCATAGCGGACGATCTCATCCGCACCGGCCTGGCGGGCCAGCTGCTCCTTTTCTTCGGTGGAGGCAGTCCCGATGACGCGCGCACCGCGCATCTTGGCCATTTGCACCAGCAGTAAGCCGGTGCCACCGGCCGCAGCGTGGATGAGCACGGTGTCGCCCGGCTTGATGGGGTAGGTGTCATGGGTCAGATAGTGGGCGGTCATCCCTTGCAGCACGGCCGCCGTCGCCGACATCATATCGATGCCGGGCGGGACCGGCGCCAGCATCCAGGCCGGCACAATGGCATAGTCCGCATACGCGCCAAGGTGCATGGCGAAGACCACATAATCTCCCGGCGCGACATCAGTGACATTAGGCCCTACGGCGTCGACGATGCCCCCGCCCTCGCGGCCGGGCGTATAGGGAAGGTTCATCTTGTACTGACCGCTGCGCTGATAGATATCGACAAAGTTGACGCCGGCAGCCTTCAGCATGACCCGCGCCTCCCCCCAGCCGGGTTCAGGCATATCGATCTCTTCCAAATGCAGCACATCGGGGCCGCCGTATTCGTGGACGCGGATTGCTCTCATGGATTGTCGCTCCTTTCATACCTGTGAAATCTGTTGATGATTCTTTCTATAAGATACAGTATAAGAAGATAAATCGGGATATAAAAGACAATCTCATCATGATCGATCAATGCCCCGAATGTGGCGCGCCTCAGGCGATAAACCAAACCTGCCGCGACCACTTTCATCAAATGCTCTTCTGGGAAAACGAAAACCCGACGCGATGGGAAGTCCATCATCTGATGGTGCTGTGCTACCATTTGCAGCATCCCGGCCTCTACTCGGCCGAGGGGTTGGCTGTCGCGCGGGGATTGCTGGCCGATTTCATCGAGCACGGCCTGAGTCCCGAAGAAGTCAGAAAGAAGAACAGCGGGCGGGTGGCTTCGGGCGCGCGCGACTGGTCGATCACGGCCCGCCCCGGCAATCAGGGCGCTTATGACCGGCCGATCCGTTGGACAATGACGGCGGCCGACGTGGTGGCGGGTGGACCGGAAAACTATGTCGTCAACGTACGAACCTGGGCAAGTGAAGTACATCGGACGCTAACGGAGGGAGGACACTATGGATAAGGTGGTAACTGATCGCCTTATTCGACCGATAGTGGTCATCTTTTTCGCCGGATTTCTTCTCATATTGGCCGGGTTATGCATTTTTGTAATCGTCAGGGGTAGTGTGATGTGGCCTGTTCCTGTCATCGTAGCAGTCATCTGCGTCATCATGGCCCAAGGGATTTGGCGGTTGAAAGAGTGGGCGCGATTGTTTACCATCTTCCTTCTGGGCGTGAGTCTGTTCATCGTTCCTCTGGCCGTGGCGGGTTACTGGTGGGCACAGAGAATTGTGCCAATCGCGGACTTGCTCGCCATAATCTGCGCTTGTCCGCCCCTTGTGCCGCTGGGCCTCTTACTATACTGGTTCCTGTCTAACGAGGAACATTTTCAGTAAGATATACCGTACTTGTACGCCCGGCGAACAAGTAGTCGGTCCGACTATTAGTCCACCTCGGCATCGGTACACAGCGTGGTCGCGGCGGCTTGGCGTCAATGTCTCGTAGCTGTATCGTTATCGCGTCCCAACCCCTTGTGCTATAATCCGGTGGTTATGGGCAAATTCCTGAAGGCCAATCGCAAGAAACTATTTGGCCTCTCCCAAATTCTGCTTAGCATCATCCTGCTGGTCTGGCTATTGCGTCAGGTTGGGTTGACCGAGGTCATGGAGGCCCTCGCCAATATCCATTGGGGATGGTATGCCCTCGCCTTCCTGCTATTCCAATTAAACGCGGTCATCCGCGCCTATCGCTGGTACGTCCTCTTGCGCGCCCTCAACGACAAGCCCAGCTTCGGCTATTTGATCTACCTCTATTACATCGGTTTCTTCGCCAACAACTTCATTCCCTCCGGCTTCGGCGGCGATCTGGTGAAAGTCGTCAGCTTGCGCCAGAGCCACGGCCACGGTGCCGAGGCGCTCAGTTCCGTCCTGATGGAACGCATCACCGGCCTGGTCGGGTCATCGCTGGTAGCCCTGATCGCCTTGACATGGAATCTGGCCGTCCATGCCACGACCCTTGACCTGCCGTGGATCCTGTGGGCGCTGATCGTCGTGACGGCCGTCGGCATCCCGCTGGCCTTCTTCATCGCCCGATGGGCCAACCCGATCGGGCTACTCAATCGTGTCTATCCGAATGCGGGCAATCTGCCCTTCTATAACAAAATCGAGAACCTCGTCAACACCATTCATCGCTATCCCTTGCGTGCCTTGATTTCGGCGCTGCTGATCAGCCTGCCCTTTACCCTGAATCTGATCCTGGTGCAGATGACGGTCGCTCTGGCACTCGGCGTCCATTTGCCCTTTCGCATCTTCGCCCTGTTTGTCCCGGTCATCGCCATCATCAACCTGCTGCCCATTACCTTCAATGGCCTTGGCCTGCGCGAAGGAATTTATACGTTCTTGTTCGTCCCGGTCGGCATTCCGGCGGCCACGGCCGTCTCCATGTCGCTGGCTTTCTATTTCCTGCGCTTCAGCGCGGGTCTGCTGGGTGGCCTGATGTACGCCTTCCGTAGCATCCTGAGCTTCGCTCGACCACCGGAGGCCCACAAGCTCTAGGGGCGAATACGATTAGCTTTAGCCCCGCCCCACCGAACCACTTATGACCCAACGAAAAGTCGCCGTCTTCGGTCTCGACGGCATCACCTTTGATCTGCTGCAACCCTGGCTCGACGAGGGCCATCTGCCCAACCTCGCCCGATTGTTGGCCGAGGGAGCCGGCGGCCGCTTGCGCTCGACCATCCCACCCGTCTCGGCTTCGGCCTGGCCGTCCTTCGCCACCGGCACTAACCCCGGCCAGCACAGCCTGATCGACTTCACCTACCCGGCCCAGGACAGCTACGAGATTCGCGTGTCCAACGGCCTGACCGTCGCCGTGCCTGCCGTATGGCAGATCGCCGGAGCGGCCGGCAAGCAGGTGGGCGTCGTCAGCCTGCCGATGACCTATCCGCCGCGGCCAATGAACGGCTTTATGCTCTGCTCTTTCCTGACGCCCAGCGCCGACAGCGACTACACCTGGCCACCGGAACTCAAACAAGAGCTAATCGACGCCTGCGGCCCGTTCCCGCTGCGCATGTCGGAAAAGGGGCGTGGCGTCGACCCGGCCGTCTTCGTCCGCGCCTGCAAGCAACTGGAAATCGATCGGGCGCGTAACGTCCAATACCTGCTGCGCGAAAAGCCCTGGGATCTGTTCGCCTATGTGATGGAAACGACCGACAATTTGCAACATGAGGTCTGGCATCTGGTCGATAAATCCCACCCAATGCACGACCCCGAAATGGCCATCCGCGTCCTGCCCGACATTCTTGACTACTACGAAACCGTCGATCGCCTGTTGGGCGAGATGGTGGCGCTGGTGCCGGAAGAGGCGTTGGTCATTGTCCTCTCCGACCACGGTTTCGGCCCGTTCCACAAGTTCTTCCACATCAACAACTGGCTGGCCGACAACGGCTGGCTGGTCTTCAAGCGCTCGCCGATGAGCCGGCTCAAGCGCGCCGCCTTCAAGCTCGGCGTGACACCGATCAACGCCCTCAAGTGGCTGACAGCGTTGGGACTGAGCGACATGCGCAAGAACGTGAAGCGCGGCCGCGGCGGCAAGACGCTGCGGCGCTTCTTCCTGTCGTTCAACGACGTCGACTGGTCACGCACCAAGGCCTTCTCCGTCGGCAACTTCGGCCAGGTCTACCTGAACGTGAAGGGTCAACGGCCGCAGGGCGCGGTCGACCCGGCGGAATATGAATCCTTGCGCGACGAGATCATCGCCAGGGCCAAGGAATTACGAGACCCGAAAGACAACAGCCAGGTCGTGCCCGTGGTCTATCGCCGCGAGGAAGTATTCCACGGCATCAGCGCGGCACGGCTGCCCGATCTGGTGCTCCATACCGACCGGGCCAAATATGTCTCCTTCGGCCATGCCGATTTCGGCTCCAATCGCATCATCGAACCCAGCACGGGCCAGACCGGCCATCACCACATGGAAGGCGTCGTCGGCTTGCGCGGGCCGGATGTCCGCCCTGGCGTGAAGCTCGAAGGAGCTAGTCTGCTCGACCCCGCGCCGACTATTCTCCATTACCTGGGCTTGCCCGTGCCCGAATACATGGACGGCCACGTGTTGACCGACGCCTTCACCGACGTTTTCAACGAAGCCAACCCCATCACCTACTCGCAGATCGGCCCCGGCGATGGCGTCGGCAGCGACGCCATCTACACCGACGCCGAAGAAGAGCTGGTCATGCAGAAGTTGCGTGATTTGGGGTATGTGGCCTAGAAGCTATGAGGATCATCGCCCGTCGCACGCTTCGAGAGTTCTGGGAAAAACACCCGGATGCCGAACAACCATTACGAACATGGTATACTAGAGTACGAAACGCCGATTGGCAGACACCGGCCGATGTTAAGCAAGCCTATCGCACGGCAAGCTTCATCGGCAACGATCGCGTCGTCTTCAACATCAAAGGCAACGGCTATCGTTTGGTAGTCGTAGTTGTCTATCGACACCATGCCGTCTATGTTCGTTTCATTGGAACTCATCGCGAGTATGACGATATCGACGTGTCAACGGTATAGTTCGAATTTGTAATCGAGGTAAGGCTGACAATTTATCTGTACCCAAGCTTCACTTTCGCATACAAGGACTAAATCGATGGAAGTAAAACCAATTCGTAATGAAGCGGATTACCAGTGCGCGCTCAAGGAAATTGATCGGTTACTGAATGCGCCTCCCGATGCAACAGACGAAGACAGGTTGGAAGTCCTGATCACCCTCGTCGATGCCTACGAGGAAGCGACGGATCCCATCGACGCGCCGGATCCTATTGAGGCTATTCACCACTACCTGGAGAGCCAGGAATTATCGTTCGATGAACTTGAACCCTATCTGGGCCGAGGCCAAGTCAAGGCAGTACTGGAGCGCCGTATCCCTCTTTCTCTTGAAATGATCAGAAACCTGCGAGAGGGTTTAGGTATACCAGCCGAAATCCTTATTCAACGGTATGAACTGGAAGTAGCCTAAGCATTGACACCGATCACCACAAAAGGCCTCAGCCTGGTCATCCCCGTCTACAACGAGGAAGAGAATCTGCGCCCGCTGGCCGAGGAGATTCGCGTCGCGCTGGACGGCACGGGCCTCGATTACGAGGCGATCTTCATCGACGACGGCAGCAAGGACC
>DAOMSB010000066.1:0-16150 GCA_035446145.1 Promineifilum sp. (SeqCode)
AAGGATGTCCAGGGTCGTGAGCTGACTGTAAACGAAGCTCGCCCGCGCGAAGAGCGTCCGTCATCCGGCGGTTATGGCAATCGTGGCGGTGGTGGCGGCGGTGGCAATCGTCGTGGCGGCGATTACAATCGCGGCGGCCGCAACAACTGGTAAATTCATTGCCCCTGAAAGGGCGAAAACAATCGTAAAAGATGAAAAAGCCGTCCTGAGCAAATCGGGACGGCTTTTTTGTTGGAAACTGCCAGACGGCTACAAATCCGGCCATCAGGCGGTACGTTGTTTACTTCCGGGTGGATGCACGTGTAGAAAATCGCTCAAGGATTCCCGGATTTTTCCCGCAACCATTTATCATGGTTTGCCCCGCGAGCGATTTTGCCGCTCGATGTCTTGAGAAGCCATTTTGGCCCGACAAGGTGGACGTAACTGAGCGTAACCGAACTTTGGCGCACGACCGCTTGTCGGATTGCGCGGCCGATGGCTCGTCGCTCTTCCTCGTCTTCTGTGACCACCTCGGCGACGGCCGCCACAAGTTCCGTGCCTTCACGCTCATTCGCTACGCCGAAGACGACAGCTCGCCCCGGCCTGACCCCAGCCACCTGATTAATAATGGCTTCGATATCGGCGGGATAAATATTCTTGCCGGCGTTAATGATTAGGTCTTTTCGGCGACCAACGACGAATAGCTCTCCATCGGCCAGATAGCCCATATCCCCTGTCATAAACCAGCCATCGATAAACGGCTCGATATCCGGGCGCTTGTAGTAGCTTGAGAGAAGATAATCGGATTGAATCGCGATCTCCCCCACGTTTCTGTCCGGGGGAAGATGACCATCTTCGGCGATGATCCGAATTAGGGTGCCGGGGATCGGAGGGCCACAGGAAACACGAATTTGAGCATTGGGATCGTCTTTGGATATTTGCTTCGCATAGCGATCGGCTTCGAGCCGGGGGCCTTCTACTACGTCCAAACGGGGTGGAACGCCGGGAGAAGTTTGTGTGACCGCGAAGGTGTTTTCGGCCATAGCGTAGCTGACGGCCAGCTGTTCGGGTCGAGCGCCGTTTTCGCTAAATCGCTCCAGAAATAGCTGGTGGCTTTCGTGATGCACCGGCTCGGAACAATTGATAAACATGCGCATTGAGGCGATGGAAAGCCCTTCGCTATCGCGGTGGCGAATCCGGTGAGCACAATGGTTATAGGCGAAATTGGGCAGCCAGCATAATGTCCCCTTGTGATCATGGATGGCCTTAAGGAGTAGTGCCGGATGACTCACCCAGTCGAAGGGTGACATCAAGACCAGAGGGATGCCCTGGATGATCGGCAACAAGAAGCCGGCGATTAGCCCCATATCATGGTAGAGCGGCAGCCAACTGACGATGATGTCATCATGTGCAAGATGAATGGAATCGCTATATGCGGCGATTTGATTGAGCACCGCCCTGTGGCTCAACGCGACCCCTTTCTGTAACCCGGTTGTCCCGCTGCTATGTTGCAGGAAGGCAATTTCTTCCGGCCGGCTTTGATAAGCCCCTGCAAAGTCTCTTTCGGTCAAATGATTTGCCAATTCGGTAGAGCTGAAGACGGCACATGATAGATGGTTTCGCAAATGAGGCGCGAACTCATCGGTCGTGAGCACGGCCGCGACGCCGGAAAGCAGAACCAGTTCGGCCATGTTATGGATATAAATGTCTGGGTCCAGCTTGTCGGTCAGGGCCGGAAACATTGAGGGGATTGCACCAATGGCGAGTGCCCCCCAAAATGAATAAATGCTTTCAAGGTCCTGGGTGTGAGCGATCACAACAAGATCGCGTGGCCTTATGCCGAGCGCCGACATGGAATTTGCTGTATTTTGAACTTGCCGGCTGAAGGCGTGGCGGGTGACAACGACGGGGTCATTGGTCGAACTCACGAGAATAATTGCCGGATCATCGTCGGCGGCCGTGAGGGTAATCGCATCAAGCAGGGTGTTGAATCGGCCGCGTGTTTTTACGCTTGGCATGAGTACCCTTTGGGTATTGCTTGAGATTATGATGGTAGTGGCGGTTGGGAGGCAGGCGGCTACCCCCGCAGCACGCGAGCGACAATCTGATTGAGCGAGTTCATTTTTTCGACAGTGAGATCGGGATCAGGGATATAGACGGCAAACTCTCGCTCCACAAAAACGGCCAGTTCTGCCAGAGCGAAAGAGTCCATGAGGCCGCCACTGATAATGCCTTCGCCGTCGGCTAGCGGATAGGTATCATCCATAACAAGGTCACGAGTAATAAATGCGCGCAACTTCTCACGTACGATTATTTCATCCATGGACAGCGAGAATAATCGAGTTGAGGCCGGAACGCAAAGATGGGCGATGTTTGTGTTATACTGTGGCCATTCAATTTCCTGGTTGTGTGGGTCAGGGAGGTTTTCAGTGGCATCACGGGACTACTTGGGTGAACAAACACAACCGGATCGGCTCGAGCGTGTGGTTGTCCCTGAGTGGTTACGTAACCCGGCGGGGGCGATCATCGTCGCGGCCGTCATTTTCGGTCTCATGGGCGTCACCTCCCTGGCGCTTGACGTCGGCCGCCCCTTTGCCAAATTCATGACCTATGGGTATTTTGCCCGATCGGATGCGGAGGTGGCCCACGAGACCCCGCGCTGGTGGGAGCCAATCGCAACCGGAAAAGTGATCTATGGCGATGAGGTCGATACTATCAATGGCTTACCTTTTACCCCGCATGTGCGAGAGGAGTTTGACCAAGCCTACCGGCTGGGAGTTCCGGTTGTTTTAACTCTCCGCAGGATTGGGGAAGAATTACCGATAACCCTGAGCTTTCGGCCGGATTTATTCACGATCGCCGAATATCTGGATGTGGCGCTGCCTGAATTACTGGTTGGGATGGTCTTTTGGCTGTTGGCAGTTATTGTTCTCAGAGCCAGGCCGGATTCAACCACGAATCAGGTATTCGCTATGTTGGCCGCTTGTATAACAATCCATCGGCTTACGGCGATTACTTCGGTGATAACCGATGAAAGTCTGATCGTAAATCTTCCCAAGCTGGGTCATATGATGGCTGCCGGGATGAGCGGGCCTCTTTTAATCCACCTTGCTTTGTTGTATCCGGTTCCATTGAGAAAGATGCCGACAAAGCTGTTGGCAGTTTTGTATGGTTTTGGGGTACTTAGTGGAGTCATCTTGTTCCTCACGAGGCTTCCCTTCTGGCGCGTGCTTCCTCTTTCTGTCGGGGACTTTGCTGATGCATTTGCCTACCAACTAATGCTCTTCTTGTTCCTGGTGGGTGTTGTTGTTTTATTCGTCCGTCTTTTATGGCTATGGGGCAATTGGAAGAAGGTTTCTCTCCGCGAACGCCGGATGATCAATATTATATTCGTTGGTCTCATTGCTTCCTTGCCGCCGATAATCGTTGTACTTAGCCCACTTCTCCCATTTGGGGGTGAAACACGCTCTACATTTTGGCAGGTTCTGGATGTGCGCTACTTTATGTTAGCGATGCCGATGGCATTCGCCCTGACTATCATCCGTTACCACGCGTTTCAGAGCCCTTCGCCGTTGTTCGTCACCATTATTGTTCTGTCGCTTAGCGCGTTGATCGCAGCCATCGCGGCGGCCATGTGGGGAATTGTTCGCCCCGATACGTTCAGCCCTACCGAGCGCCCGCCGTTCATTTTGTTCTTCCTCTTTATTTTCTTTCCCAGTTACTTTTGGAGTCGGCAGACGGACTGGCGTGGGTGGTTTGGCCGAATATTAAATCGCACAGATCGGAATTACGACGCAGTGCGGGAGTTTGGCAATCGCGTGGTGGGACGCAACGATATCAAGGTGCTTCCGAGTGCAATGGCGCACGCTCTGGTGGAAGAGCTGGCATTGGAGCGGGCCGCGGTCTGGTTGTGGGAAACGAACTCGAATTCATACGAACTCGTTGGTTTTGCCGGCAATGATACGCCGCCGGCAGACAAACAAATTTTCACGCTTGCCCCATTGTTTGGTCGTGCCAGGGAAGTGGCCTGGCCTTCTACCCCGACCTGGATTCGGGAGTCGGCATTGCGCAGCAATTTCGAGGCGATTGTGCCGCTGGTCGCCGAAGATCGGCCGATTGGGCTGCTTGGTCTGGGGCGCCGCTGGGATGAGGAGATATTTGACGAGCGCGATCTGGCCGTGGCCGAGCTTGTGGGTCAACAGGCCACCTTGTTCATGACTGCCGCGATTCAGGTGGATGAACTCAGGCGTGTACCGGCGCGAGTAGCCCAGGCCCAGGAGCGTGAACGCTATCGGTTGGCCAGCGAGTTGCATGACACCATCCAGCAATTTCTCGGCCGACTGCCGTTCTTCCTGGTGGTCAGTCAAGAACTTATGGATACCGATCGCGATAGCGCTTCAAAGTTGCTCGATCGTTGTATGGATGACGTCGAAGACGCTGCGCGTGTATTGCGCGAGATCCGCGCCAACCTCGCTCCCAACCAGTTGGAGGTAAGTCTTATCAAGCCGCTGAACAGGCTGACCGATCACGCGCGTCGTCGGACCGGCTTGGCCGTATACCTCGCCGCACCGGATGATCTGGATGATGCGACGATGGCCGGCACTCGTCATGCCTTATATCGAGTGATTCAGCAGGCGTTGGATAATATCATCACTCATGCCGAAGCGACTGAGGCCGAGATCGCCCTTGGGGTGAAGGATAATCGGGTGTTGTTCTCGGTTACCGACAATGGGAAGGGCGCTACCGAGGCAGTGCTTGAGGCAGCGCGAGCACAAGGAAGCTTCGGCTTGCAATCGATGCGCGCTCGGGTGGAGGCTGTCGGTGGTGAGTTTTCTTTCGATTCAAGCGCCGGGCGGGGAACAGTCGTCTCGGGCTGGGTACCTGCGCCTCCCGCTCCCTAACCCTCTTGACTGCCCATAACGGGTGATGCTCCGTTATAGGCCATCGCTTTGGGGGTTTCCTTTTGGTTCCAGTTGAGACAACAGCCGCCGCGTCGCTGAGGCGATTTCATCAACGGCCGCTTCAAATGCCGGCTGATTGACGCGCGATGGCTTTTGATATCCGCTTACCTTGCGCACGAACTGGAGCGCGGCTAAAGCGATCTCTTCATCAGTCGGTGGATTGTCGGGTATTCGAAGTTTCTTGATATTGCGACACATGGCCGAATTATAGCGCGTTCGCTAAAAAAACGGTTTGTTCGCTTTACCAACTGAAGCAAGTTCTCGTCGAAATTCCTCAGGGAGCAGACCCATCAAAGACGGCCGCCGAGATTAATTCGGCGAACAATCGGCTGCCATTAGGGGTAAGGTGGACTGGTGTATCGGTGAATTCTTCCGGCGGTATGGCGTCCCAAAGATCGAGATAGGTCCAGCCTTCGGCCTCGGCCAGTGCTTTCATCAACTCGCGATACTCGTCGTAGGCCCAACGTGGGTAGAAGGAGTTGTACCGGATATCGCTGTTTGCCCCCTCGCTGATAAAGATAGGTTCGTTGATGATGACGATCGGTGTCGTGTTGGCCCGCCTGATCCCCGCGATGAGAACATCCATCGACAGATCGCCGGCTTCCAGGGGGCGCGGCTTGGCGATATCGAGCCAACGTTCATCAGCCTCAAGGTCAGATTTGCGAAGAGGGATATCTTCCGGGATATCCTGGTCCTTCCCCGTAGCGGCCCAGGCAAAGCCCCACGCCTGCAACCGGGTTAGATCCGCCAGGTCTCGCCGTCGCCCGACAATGCTTTCTTCAATAAATGAGCGTATCACGAATCGCTCATCTGCCTTGTCAAGCGCGAGGCTGTAACGGTCGATTAGGGCGCGCACGCGTTCGGCATTCTCATGGAGCAGGGGGTGCTCCAGCTGCCGGCCACGGGCAAGGGATTGCAAGGTCACCGGCCACAGGATGAGATCGGCCTGCGATCTGTTTAGAGCTTCGTCCAACAGCAGCAAATCTTTCGTCAATGACATGACCGGATAGCCCAGATTATAGACAACCACTCGCCGGCCGTCGGCTGATTTCAAACCCATTGTGTTCAGCTGCCCTGCCAGTGTGTCATCATTCCTTAGGAACCAGCCCCAGGTGCCGGAGTCGCCGATGAGCAAGACGCGAAATTCATCGTCCTTTTTCGGCCGCTCCCATTCATGAGCCGCGAACATGGCCGGAATGTTATTGAGGGTCAGGTTATAATCTTTCTCAGGAACTTCGCCATAGGGAAGCCTCTGACGGCCGGTAATCAGCCGATTGTAGAGGGAGGCCGCACCTAACCATTCCACGGGCCGGCATGCCGCAAACAAGGCATTGAGGATCGCGAACAGTATCGCCGCTTTGATGATAATGCGAGCAATGCTCCGCCAATCCACATCATTATGGGTGTGTTCGGGTGGGATTCCCTGCGATGAATGATTTGCTATGGCCACACGATATCCTGATGTTTGCGAATGAGAGAAGTGGATGGGGTTATACTGTCGACAGCGACCTCTGATATGCGTCGATAAATTACAAAATCATGGCGTAATTTTACCCATAAGAATAAACTCTGATATATGATACCTCATTGAGGAGAAAGAAAGTTATGAGGAAAGAAGCAAGAGAACGGAATATTCCCGAGTTCGCGATAGCCGCTACCGGCGCGGCCGAGGATGGCGGAATACCGACCATCCATATGGCAGCTTCCGGCGATCAGCCGCCCAAGCGGACTATCCGCGGCCAGCGCCGTCGGCCAGGCAGCGATCGGCCCAGCAGCGGCCGAGCGGATGCGCCGACGCGTGACGATCGGCCGTCCGGTGGTGGGGGCAGTTATCCTCCAACATCCAGTGGTGGTGGGATGAACGGTATCCCCGGCGGTATGCGCGGCGCAGCCGGCGGCGGTGGTATGTTGCTGGCTCTATGTGCTCTTATCGCCTACATGATGTTTGGCGGTGGCGGTGATGGGCAGGACCCCTTCAATACCGGCGGCGGCATTGGCCCTTCACAAAATCAGGAGGAGTTTGACCTGGGCAGCGGGCTGGACAATCCGACGCGGCCGCCCTCGCAGCCATTGCCGACGGTCAACGCTCCGGCGACGAGGGAAGCATCGTTTGCCGGCGGGAATTCAGCGATCACCGGCGCATCCGGTGCCGCGGCAAGCTCTCTTCCCGCTGCGTCCACGAGCAGCGCCACGCCTGGACAAACCTGGACGATCATGCTCTATCAGGATGCTGACGATAAAGTCCTGGAGCAGGATATTTTCATCGACTTCAATGAGGCGGAACTGGTCGGCTCATCGGATCGTGTCAATATAGTCGCCCAGATGGATCGATATGTGGGCGGCTTCAGAGGAGACGGCGACTGGAGCGACACCCGGCGCTTCCATCTTCAGCGCGATAATGATCTGGACAAGATCAATTCGCCATACCAATCCATTGGCGAAGTCGATATGTCCGATCCCCAGACGCTCTATGACTTTGCCACCTGGGCGATCCAGAATTACCCGGCCGATAAGTACGTCCTGATTATGTCGGACCATGGCATGGGCTGGCCCGGCGGCTGGACCGACCCCGAACCACCAGGGAGCAGGCAGATCAATGTCCCGATTGCTCGAGCCATCGGCGACGCCATGTACCTGAAAGATATCGATGCCGCCTTGCAGGCCGTGCGTGATCAGACCGGCCTCGATGCGTTCGAGCTTGTCGGCATGGATGCTTGCCTCATGGCTCACATGGAAGTTTTCACCGCCCTGGCTCCTCATGCGCGCTTTGCCGCCGCTTCACAGGAGGTTGAGCCGGCCGTGGGTTGGGCTTATGCGTCTTTTCTCAAGGATCTTGTCGATAACCCCGATGTCACCGGCCGGGAACTGGGTCAATGGATCGTCGATAGCTATATTGTCGAAGACCAGCGCGTCGTTGACCCCAATGCGCGCGCTCAATTTGTGGGGCGGTCCGGCATTTCGGCGCAACAATTGGCCGACCAGTTGGAGCAAGGCGTCACGCTTTCGGTTGCCGACTTGTCTGAAATGCCCGCAGCGATTGAAGGGCTGAACCGATTCTCGCTCGTGTTGCAGGATGCGGACCAGAGGGCTGTTGCCAAGGCGCGCAACTACGCCCAATCCTTCACCAGCATATTCGGGCAGAATGTACCCGCGTCTTATATTGACCTGGCTCATTTCTCGGCTTTGCTGGTGCGGGAAACGGGCGATGCGAACCTGCGCACGGCCGTTGAGGACATGTTCGGTGCCTTCCAGAACCTCGTCGTGGCCGAGAAGAGTGGAGTCAAGAAGCCCGCGGCAACGGGTTTGTCGATCTACTTCCCCAACTCCCAGCTCTACAGTTCGCCCGCGGCCGGGCCGGCTTCCTACGTGCCTGTGGCCGAGCGCTTCGCCGGGGTGTCCCTGTGGGACGACTTTCTGAACTTCCATTACACAGGCCGGAGATTCCAGGATACGGCCGGCTCGCTGGTGATCCCTGACCGCAATGCTGTGATTGAAGCGCCCGGAGCCGGGACAATCTCGGTTTCACCTCTGACGGTCGATCAATCTACGGTTGCTCCCGGCGGCGCGATTTTGATGAGCGCCGACGTCGATGGCGAAAACCTGGGCTACAGCTACCTCTTTGCCGGGTACTACGACCGCGAGGCGAATTCCATCAACGTTATCGACATGGATTTCATCGATAGTGGTGAATCCCGCGAGGTCAACGGCATCTACTATCCCGATTGGGGCGAGGGTGCATTCACTCTGGAGTTCGAATGGGAGCCGATTGTCTTCGCGATCAATGACGGCACCAATCGCGTGGTTGCCTTGCTGGAGCCTCAAGTGTATGGGGCAACTCCGGAGCTGGCCGTCTATGCTGTGGACGGCATCTATACGTATCAGGACGGCACGCAGCGACGAGCGCGACTGCTATTCAGCAACGAAACCTTGCTGCAGGTCATTAGCTTCCAGGAAGCGGATCAGAATGAGGGCTCAAATGTTATGCCGTCGCCCCGCGAGATTTTGCCATCAGTAGGCGACCAATTTACGGTTTATGAGCGCTGGTACGACCTTGACGAAAACGGACAGATGGTCGACGTTGCGTATGAGGAAGGAGGCACGCTGACCTTCGGCGAATCTCTATGGACCTACGATGTTCTCGATGCGCCTGCCGGTGGCTACGCGATTGGCTATATCGTTGAGGACCTTGACGGTAACCGTGTTGAGACCTATTTGGATGTGACGGTCGAGTAGACCGACTCTCGCATAATCGAAAAAGGGCGGCCTGGAAGAGAATAGGCCGCCCTTTTTGTTTGTTCGCTGCCACGTGTGTAAAACATGGACTCCCCCATATTTGGGGCAAATATGTTATAATTTCTACATCCGGCATATCTGGCGCAACCCACGATCCGGATTGACGTATAGATCGTTACAAGCCTCTTGCCTTTATTCGATTGATTTGCTCTTAAACAGATATCTCCGGCAGCGGATTGTGCCGGGTCGGGAGATAGAAATTTATGGATAATATTGTAGGAATCTTGCCGGAAATTTTCGTCGTCATCGGGCTGCTGATGGTCCTGGCGGAACTGGTCATCGGTATCCAGACCGGATTTGATCTGCTCCTCATCGGTTCGATCATGGTAATTTCCGGTATTGTTGGAATTCTGACCGGCAGTGAGCTGTTGATGCTGCTGCTGGCGATTGGTTTGAGTGTCTTCTACATTGCCGTCGGACGAAAGAAGATACGCCAAAAGATCACATCGGTTGGCAAGAAGACCAATATCGACAAATTGATAGGCGCCCCCGGAATCGTTGTGCGTGATATCAATCCTGAATCGGCCGGCATCATCCGGGTTGACGATGAGCAATGGCGCGCCGCGGCCGAAGAAATACTGTATGCCGGAGATCCTGTCGTGATCGAGGCAATCGATGGCGTCACATTGATCGTCCGCAAGTTGACCAAGTAACAGGAGAAACATGTTCCTATTCATCATATTAACCCTGATTTTTATCATTGCCGTCGTCGCGCTGGCGTTCAGCGTGCGCGTCATCAAGCAGTATGAGAAGGGCCTTGTCATTCGTCTTGGGCGCTATGACCATACGGCCGATGCCGGTCTGGTCTTTCTGATCCCCTTTATCGACAGCCTGATTCGCATTGATATGCGCGAGCAGGTCATCAACGTGATGCCCCAGCAGGTCATCACTGCCGATAACGTGGTTGTTACCGTCGATGCAGTGATTTATTACAAGGTGGTCGACCCGGTTAAGGCGGAGTTCGAAATCCAGAACTTCAATTTTGCGGCCACCACCCTGGCGCAGACGAATCTGCGTAACCTGATTGGCGACAAACAGCTTGATGAAACGCTGACCGCTCGTGACGTTATCAACACTTCCTTGCGCGAGGTGTTGGACGAAGCGACGAACCCTTGGGGTGTGAAGGTTTCCAAGGTTGAATTGCAGAAGATTGATCCGCCGCAGGATATTACCAACGCTATGAGCAAGCAGATGAAAGCCGAGCGTGAGAAGCGTGCCAATATCCTGGAAGCACAAGGCTTGCGCGAATCCGCCATCCTGAAGGCGGAAGGTGAGGCTCAGGCGCGTCTGTTACGGGCGGATGCTGAGGCCAAATCGATCGAAATGGTCGCCCAGGCCGCCGAGAAAAACTTCACTGATCGGGCCAAGGATCTGCGTCGCCTTGAGGTGGTTGAAAAAGTGTTGGCCGGCAACAGCACCAAGTTCATCATCCCTTCCGGCTCCGATATCGTTAATGTGCTGGGGCTGGATTCTCCCGATGGGGCGCATAACCAGGTGCTCCCTGTTCGGCGGAGTAAATCCATTCCAACGACTGAACCTTCCGAATAAGCTGATTGAGCAGCCGTCTGAGAACTAAAAATGCCCCAAGGGTTTGAAATCCTTGGGGCATTTTGTTTGATTGATGGTAGAGATGCCTTTATCAACGGGGTCGGCGGGTAATCTCAATCACCGCGCCACAACTGGATATTTGCTCCCAGGCAAGGGCCATGCCCTTGTCGTTCAATACCGTCATAGTTTCATCTCGAATCCAGTAAAATTCATCGTCCCATGCTTCGGCGCTTGCAATCCTAACGGATTCACGAGCATCGACATTGATAAAGCCGATATCGCCAATAACGATGCGGCCGCCCTGTACAAGATAGTCATTGACGAGCCGATGAAGTAATTCTATTTTGGCTGAGAGTGGTACCTCATGAAAGGTATACGTTGACACGACGCGATCATATTTCCGCCTGAATTGCGGTGGGAATTCTGCTTGAAGGTCAGCTTGCCCGAACTGTGCTCCGGGCACTTTTCCCTTTGCAATAGCCAGCATGTCGGCTGAAAAGTCCAGCGCCCAAACGGCCGCGCCGGCGTCGACCAGTTTACCGGTCAGGTTGCCTGTGCCTGCTCCGAGTTCCAGCACTTCCAGCCCGGGTTCGATTTGGGCCAATGAGATTACCCGATTCAAGACCCGAGTATAGCCTGAGAAGGGGAAGCCCGATTCATCCTGAACATCGTGGTCGTAGGTGGCTGACCATTGATCGAATTGCGCTTCTGAATTTGAGTTTATCATCGAGACATCAGGTTAAAACGAAAATAATTTGGCGAAAGTTTGGATAGCGGCTTCGGGCGTAGGCATCAGAAACCAAACCCAGCCGAGCATGACGTAAAGGATTGTTGCTGTCCAACTCACAGTTGCCCACCCACGACGCGGCCATTTCTTCGTTTGGAGTTGCCGATACCATTTCCGCGTGCGGTCGCTCCATTGCTTGTGGGCGAAGAGGGCCAGCGCGTGCCAGGTGCCCCAGATCAGAAAGTTCCAGGTAATGCCATGCCATAGCCCAATGACGATCATGGTCGCCATGTGCCCGGTCAATACAATCGTTGTCGGCGTGAGGAGTGATGGCCGGTCCGGCTGCCGTCGCCGCAGCAAGCTACGCGAGAGCGGGGTAAAGACGTAGAATCTGGCCCAGTTACTAAGGGTGATGTGCCAACTTTGCCAGAAGGCGGTGATGTTCGTGCGCCAGTAGGGCCGGATGAAGTTCTCCGGGAGCTTGATGCCGAACAAGGTACCCAGACCAATGGCGATGTCGCTATAGCCGCCGAAATCGAAATAGAGCCGCAGGCCGTAGCCGAACAGGAGGGCCCAGAGCGCGATTGCATTCTGTGACTCGGCGGCGATGGCGGGGGTCAAGGACATCCCTTGTGCCAGCATATCGGCGATGACGAATTTCTTGAACAATCCTTCCGCGATGCGCCACAATCCCATGCCCCATCGCGTCGCGTCGAAAGCATGCAGCGTGGGCAATGCCTGATAATCCTGCGTGAAGCGCTCGGCCCTGTCAATCGGGCCGGCTACGATGGAGGGTGCGAACAGGATATAGCTTAGGTATGCGCGCAATGACAGGTCAGGCAGGGTGCCGGTCTGCCGATCGCGCAAGGTGTGGAGGATCCGGAAGGCGACGTAGGAGAAACCCAACCAGGCCAGATCGGATGGCGCGGCTAACGTTATATCCTGCCCGGACAGGCCGCGCCACCAGCCGGCGACGGCCGCAGTCGCTGGAGCCCATTTCACGACGACGAATAACGCAATCATCGCCGCTATTGCCCCATTGAGGACAACCCGCTGCGGAAGCCGCCGCAAGATAATCGCCAGCGCGGTGAAAACAAGGCCTACTTCAAGAGCTGTGATGCCGACAAAAACCGGCGAGGGCGGCCGCGAAGCCGTGAGACGAAAATCGGCGCCTGCATAGCGAAATAACGACAGAGCCAGAATAACTGTGATGACGACGATCAAGGTGAACCAGTCGTCACGCACGTAGACTCTCGGCACCTCGATATTGTTGTCATCTAACTGGGCCGTGCCTGGATCGCCTGTTGCAGGCGACGCCGGGGCCATGAATGCGCGACGAGGAGGGCGCGATAACCACCACCCGGCGACGCTGAGGGCCACAGTCGCGCTGGGCAATAGGAAGTCGGCGTATCTGGGGGCCAGAGGAGCCTGAAGCCAGAAGAGAGCTACAATGCTGCCCAGCAGTACTGCCCATGCTCGCCAGCGGCCGGGGATAACGGCCGCATAGAGGACGGCCGCCAGACCGATCACCAGAATCGCCGTTAAATCAAGCGTCACTCGTTCCCCTCTTGCGTCACAGTTTGGCGAATTGCATCCAGCATCATTAACCCTGTCAGATCGCTGAGCGGATAGCCGAACGAGAGAGTCGCCGGATCGGTGTAATCATCCACATCGTACGATGTCAAATGAACGCCATCTGTGCCCAACCCGCGGTTGGGAAGCGTGCCCGCGACGACATCGAAATCCCATAAGGGCACCTTATATTCCTGGGCCAGTTCTCGCAGGGTCTCATTATGCCGGTTGTCCCCTTCGAACCGGTCGGATTTAGTCACCAGCACGGGGATCACCCCGTTTTCGATGCTATATTCAATGGCGAAGCGAATGGCTCGCTCGTAGGCATCTCCGGAAGCCGTGTCGTTCGTTCCCAGTCGAATTAATAGCACGCTGGGGTTATGGAGCCTGAACTCGCATTGGACCATATGCTCGTCTGCCCCGCATTTGTCCGAGTCTGCCTCCCCGGCCCGAAAAGCAATCCAGGAATGGAGACCGATTCTCAAGGCGACGCCAAATCGTTTGAAGGATTTGGCGTAAAAATCAATCGTTTCCTGCAAATCCTCGTAGATGCCCAGGTTGTAGCGCTTCTGGTCGAAACGAACGAGGTAATGACTCGTTAGGGAGGCGCTATCCCCGACCTTTGAAAATGCGTGTGGGTTACGACCCATTTCCTGGCCTTGGGCGAAGATGTGACGAACATTCGCCTGCGTTTCCGGCGGCATGATGATGAAATCTTCAATCGGTACGCCATTTACGAGGGTGGTCGGATCAGGAGTTGGTGTGTGGGTCGGGAAAGGCGTGGCGGTTGCCGTCGCTGTGGGGGTTGAGCTGGGAAGTGCCGTCGCCGTCGCCGTGGGCGTCAGGGTTGCCGTGGCTGTGCTGACTGGGCTTGAGAGTGGCGCCGGCTGTGTCAAAGCGGCGACTTCTTCAATTGTAGGCACAGGAGCGGCCGACCCTACTTGTCCACAACCTGCTACGAGGATCAACAAGAAAAGCAATCCGAACACCCTATTGCGCTTCAAGGAGAGAAGGGGAATTGAAGCATTGGCTTGATTGTTCATACAACGTGTGCGCTTTTCCATCCCGGATTATTCGATCGCATTCAGTTCCCCGATGATTGCATCCATGGTAACCCATGCCGAAGGATCGCTCAGATGATCGGCTATCATGCCTCCTAGAAGCCTTGATAAATCCATTGCGGGGCGCTATCGGTTGCGACGATCAGTAGCAAAATAGCCAGCAAGCAGATGAACAAGGCTAACAGGTTCTCTCTGGTGAAGATTCGTTTACGCATGGAGATCGATGAAAGGGGAGGTTCTCTCTGTCTTTTGAATATCGAGGCCGGAGTTAGGCCCTGATCGTGATTTCGCCGATCTGAATTTCCGATCCGTGCAGACTTATCGGGTTTCGCCGCACCATTTCCATTCGCCATCCTCGATGACGGCGCGGTAGGCCCCCAGGGGGAAGTTGGTTTCTTCTGTGCCATAGAGGGCGACGATTTCTCCGCTGCACCGAACGGTCGTTTCGCTTGCGGCCGCGGGATCATCGCCGGCGCAGCTCATAGCTTCGATCGTGGCATTGCTCACGCTCTCGAACGTGCGTGTTTCTCGTTCAAGATTGGCCTCCATCTCTGAGCACAAGCCGGCGCGAATCGCCTCTGCGTCGCCGCGCACCTTCGCCGACAGATACTTTTCCACGGCACGCGCTGCCGGATCGCTGTTTGCCCCTCCATTCGTTGAGCTATTGCCTCCACAAGCCACAAGGCTAAGCAACAGCAGTGAGAAAACAAGTAGTGCCAATTGTTTCATAATCTCAGACAGATGCTCCACAAAAAGGATGAATCCGAATTATAGTGGAATTGGTAATCAGGAGGGTAATGATCGCGCGGCTATGATCAATTTGTATCCTCAATGATCCTGCGCACCTGATCCAGCGCAATCAGGGCGGACAGGTCTTGCATGGGATGCCCACGCTGAAAAGTCTCAGGCAATGTATAGTCGTGGGGCAGATCATCGATAACGAGATGGATATTATCCTTGTCCAGCCCGCGGCCGGGGAGCGTCCCCGCCAGTAAATCAAAGTCCCACAATGGAACGTGGTATTCCGCCGCCAGCTCGCGCAGAATCTCGTTGTTCTCGTTGCTTCCCTCAAAGCGGTCGGCCTTCGTGCCGATAATCGGTATGACGCCATTTTCAATGGCATATTTGATCACGTCCCTGACGTTGAATCGAAACCCGCTGGGTGATCCTGAGTCATTGCTGCCCAGTCGCACGAAAAGCACGGACGGATTTTGTAGCCGCAATTCGCAAGCCAGCAAGTGCTCGCCTGGTTCGCACCATTTTTCATCGGCCCACATGGGATCGAACACGGTCCAGGAATGAAGACCAAAATGAGCGCCTACCCCATGACGTTTGAACGAACCACGCCACCGATCGATAGTCGGCTGCAGATAGCCAAAATCACCCAGGTTATACGCGCCCTCGTCGAATGGCCCGAGGAAATGGGGGTTCAGGATCGTACTGTCGCCCAATTTTGAGAAAGCGTTCGGGTCGCGGCCGAGTTCCCGTCCTCGCGCATAAATAGCGGCGACGTTGGCGGCCGTTTCCGGGGGCATCGGCACAAGAGTTGACAATGGGATGCCGTTGATCTCCTGTGGTCCGAGTGGCGTAGGCGAAGGCTCCGGTGATGGTGTCGCTGTTGGCGTCTCAGTGACGGCTGGTTGGGGCCGTTTGGTAGCAGATTCACCGTCTTCTCCCGCCAAGGATGCAACGGCCGTGAGCGTAGCTATTGATGGAGTTGGCCCTGCATTCTGTTCCACTTCAGGCGCCGGGCGAGTAGCGGGTGTATCAATATTTGGTGGCGTTGCCTGGGTATTATTGGCCGCGACCGGGGAACAAGCGGCCATGAACAGCAAGATGCAAAGGATAGCTCGTTTCATATGAGGTACGTGGATGATGATCGGATAGTTCGGGACAGACCCTGGTGGATTTTACTCAACCTGCGTGGAAATAGAAACAAAGGATTCCGCAGGCTCAGCAATTCGAAATATGAAAGCCGTCAGACTATACTGGCTGCATGAGAGCGAGTT
>DAOMSB010000067.1:0-15942 GCA_035446145.1 Promineifilum sp. (SeqCode)
TGCGGGCCGCTTCTTCCAGCTCCTTCGGCACCGATTCGAAGAACTGTTTCATCAGAAAGATGCCGAACGCGGCCGTCAGCTTGGGAATGATTAGACCCTGATAGGTGTTGATCATGCCAAGCGACTTCAGCACGATGAACATGGGGATGATCAGCACGATGCCGGGGATCATCATGGTGCCCAAAATGCCCAGAAAGGCGAGGCGACTGCCGGGGAACGGGATGCGCGCCAACGCATAACCGGCCAGGCTGGCGAAGAGCAGATTGCCCAGAGTGATCGACACGGCCACGAAGGCGCTGTTGAACGTCCAGCGGCCGATGTCGAAGGTGAACAGCCGCTGATAGCCCTCCAGCGTGAACGTCTCGGGGATGAGCCGCGACGGGTTGGCGGCGATCTCCGGCATCGTCTTGAAGCTGGTGCCGATGGCCAGCAGAAACGGATAGATAAACATGATCGCCAGCAGGATCAGCACGCCATAGGACAGGAAGGCCTTGAGCGGCTTGGCCCACGGGCGCTCGCCGTGGGTCGTGGTGGTGGATGATGTCAGTGTCGTCATGATACCTCCTCATGGAGACTTGACAGGCCGGCGCAATGAGCCTTGGTCGGTCGGGTGTCTTTCGCGCCGACCTGTCAGGTCTGTCGAGTCGTTGATTACAAATCGCTCTCGCTGCCGGTGATGCGCCGCTGGATCATGGTCAGGGTGAAGATGATGACGAACAGCAGGATGGCGATGGCCGCGGCCAGCCCCATGTCGCTGTTGGTGAAGCCGTTGCGATAGACCAGATAGGCTACGGTCAAGGTCGTCTTGGCCGGGCCGCCGCTGCTCATCACGTAGATTTGGTCAAATACCTGATAGGTGCCGATGAGGCCGAGGGTGATGACGAAAAACAGCGTCGGCCGCAGCAGGGGCACGGTGATGCTGCGAAATTGTCGCCACGCCGACGCGCCGTCGATCTGTGCCGCCTCATAGACATAGCCGGGCACGCTCTGCAGCGCGGCCAGGAAGATGACCATCATCGTGCCGATGGTCGTCCACGTGTTCATGATCATGATGCCCATCAGCGCCACGCTCGGCCCGCTGATCCAGTCCCAGATCGTCAGGCCCAGCACCTGCGTCTTCACCCAGTCGGGGGCGGTCTTGAGGGTGATGCCGACCGCTTCGAGCATGATGTGGAACAGTCCGCGCGGGTCGGCCATCCAGGCCACCGGTTCCCAGCGGCCGAAGGTGACCGCCGACAGCACCTGATTGATGAGACCGCTGCGCTGATAGAAGAACAGGAACATCAGGCTGATGGCGATCGACGAGGTGATGGACGGGAAGTAATAGGTCGTCCGAAAGAAGCCCTTGAAGCGCAACCAGGTCTGGTTGACGATGACGGCCAGCAGCAGCGCGAGAATCGTCTGCGCCGGCACCACGCCCATGGCGAAATAGGTGGTGTTCTTGAGGGCCTTGAAGAAATCGGTCTGCCGAATACCGCTTTGGAACAACAGCGCGCGGTAGTTTTTGAAACCGATAAACGCCGCGTCTCGCGGGGCGCTGATGCCGTTCCAGTCGGTCAGACTGAAATAGACGGCAAAAAAGATGGGGATGATGATGAAGATGGCGAAGATGATGAGGGTTGGGGCCATGAAGGCCCAACCGGCGATGGCTCGTTCGCGGTCTTCACCTTTGATGCCCGACATCGCGGCCATGATATTTTCCTCCCATGTGGCGCAATCTTTAGATTGCGTCTTCCCTGTAGCGCAACCCGCCGGATTGCGGGGACGCAACCTGGACAGGTTGCGCTACAGGTTACGACTACTTATTTACTGACCGCCCAAAACCTCATTGCCCACTTCCTGTGCCTGACTGAGGACCAGATCGGCGGTGGATGCGCCGGTGAATGCTTCCTGCAGCCCGGAGTTGATGGTGTCCAGCACGTCCTGGAAGCCGGGCCGGAATTGCCACGGATGGGCATAGGCGGCCCCGGCCAGGAACGGCTCCAGGTCGGGATATTCGGCCAGCCAGCCGTCGCTCAGACTCTGGCGGGTGGGCATGGCCAGGCCGAGGCCGGTCCATTGCGCCATGCCGTCGGCCCCGGTCAGCCAGTTGGCCAGCCGGATGGAGGCTTCGGGATTGGGCGCGCTTGCGGCCACGCCGTAGCACACGGTGAAAGCCATCGTCGCGTCGCCGCCCGGCCCGGCCGGCATCTCGGTGACGCCCCAGTTGATTTCGGGGAACTGATCGTTCAGGAACGAGGCGATCCAGTTCCCTTCGATGGCCATGGCGGCCTTGCCCTTGCCGAACGCTTCGCCTGCCCAGCCGCTGTCGAGGTCGGCCGGCGCGGCGGCGTAGCCGTCGGTGACCATGCCGATGTAGAACTCGGCTGCCTCCAGCGCTTCCGGCGTGTCGAGGGTCATGGCCGTGAAGTCATCATTGGTCACGGTGCCGCCCGCCTGATAGACGAAGGCGATCATGCGCGCGAAGTCGGCGCTGAGGGTCATGCCATAGACGCCCGCGTCGGCGTCGGTCAGCTTTTCGGCCGCGCTGCGCAGGTCGTCCCACGTCCAGTCGGCCGTCGGATAGTCGAGGCCGGCGGCGTCGAACATGTCCTTGTTATATTGCAGCCCCAGGGTGCTGAAGTCCTTGGGTGGGCAATAGAACGTGCCGTCGATGGTGAAGGCTGCCTTCAGGCTGGGATAGAAATCGTCGGGATCGTCCATCTGATCGCCGATGGGCAGCAGCGCCCCGGCCTTCACATAGTCGGGCAGCTTGAAGCTGTCGATGTAGAAGACGTCGGGGGGCGAGCCACCGGCCATAGCCGTCTGGAGCGCGGTGTCGTAGTCCGGCACCTGATTGAGCGTGACGTGAAGGTCGGGATTGGCGGCGTTGAAGGTGTCGACCATCTCCTGCAGGCGGACGTTCTCCGCGTCGGAGCTGGACCAGCCCATCAACGACATCTCGATCATCTGCCCGGTCGTCTCGGCCGGGGCCTCGGTAGGCTCTTCGGCCGCCGGGGCTTCGGTGGGTTCTTCGGCCGCCGGTGCTTCTGTCGGTTCCTCAACTGCCGGTTCTTCGGTAGGTGCTTCGACCGCCGGGGCCTCAGTGGCCGCCGGCGCTTGAGTTGTTCCGCCGCCGCCGCAAGCCACCGCCAACATGGCGATGATCAGCAGGGCAACAAGCGCAAACCATTTTTTGGACATGTCTCTTCTCCTTGAAATTTATGATGGTCCTGTAATGCGCCAATGACGGCGGGGAGATCGTTAATGTGTTAAAATCTCGTCCGCTGGGCGCACGCCTCGCTAATGCCGCGTAACCATTGCTTTGACCGGCCGGTTACGCGGTATCTTTTTCTTTAGAAGCCGAGTTTCCCGGAAGAGGCTCGGCTTCCGGTGGGTTAGCTTTCAGATATTCGATACTCACCTCCTTCATCCTGTCGGATGTCGATATGGCAGGATCGGCCGTGATATTCATAGGTAAATGCCAGCCGTCGCCAATGGCGGGGCAGGCGGGGCCGAAGAGTGGGGCCATCGGCGGTGTGGCGCAGCCCGGCAAAGCCGAAGACGGCCGCTTGCCACACGCCGCCGGTTGACGCGGCGTGGATGCCGTCGCCCGCGTTGCCGCGCGGGTTGCGCAGGTCGGCGCGGGCGGCCAGCATGAAATGGGTATACGCCTCGTCGGGGCGGCCAACCTCGCACGCGGCCCAGGCGTGGAACGACGGGCCGAGCGAGGAGCCATAGCGCAAGTCGGTGATGGGCATGTAGGTGTCATAGTTGACCCGCCATGTCCGCTCATCGAACTCGTCGCGGAACAAACAGAGCAGCATGATGACGTCGGCCTGTTTCAGCACCTGGCGCTCGTTGGCGCCCTCGATGCCGAACACGACCTGCAGCGAACGGTCGGCGCTGCGGAACAGCTCCGGGTCGACCGGCTCGCGGTCGAAGAACCCCTCGAACTGGTCGATGATGTCGGTGTCGGGGTGGTACAGGAAGCGGATGCCGTGGATGACGTCTCGCCAGCGGGCGAATTCATCGTGGCTCAAGCCCAGCCGGTCGCGCAGCGCGTCGGCCGCGACCGGGTAGTTGCCGCGCAGCCAGTCGTAGATATCCAGCGCCATCTCCAGCTGCCAACGCCCCATGTAGTTGGTGAAGCTGTTGTTATCGACGTGTTCGTGATATTCGTCGGGGCCGATGACGTCGCGGATGGAATAGGTGACGCGGCCGCCGGCGTCCGTCTCCGGCTCGGCGCGGGTGGCCCAGAAGCGCGCGCCGTCGAGGATCATCTCCGCGCCGTAATCGCGCATAAATTCGTCGTCGCCGGTGATGCGCCAATATTGCAGAGTGGCATAGGCGATGTCGGCGGTGATGTGAATCTGGATGTCGCCGGTCCAGATGCGCACGAGGCGCGTCGGGTCGGCGAAATGGGGCACCCAGCGCGGCGTCACTTCGTCGCCCGTCTCGGCGCTCTCCCACGGGAACTGCGCCCCGGAGAAGCCGTTGCCGGCCGCCTTGCGCCGTGCTCCCGGCAGGCAGTGGTAGCGGTACATGAGCATGTTGCGCGCCGTGCGGGGGTAGGTGTAAATCAGGTAGGGCAGGATGAAAATCTCGGTGTCCCAGAAGATATGGCCGCGATAGCCGTAGCCGCTGAGCGTCTTGGCCCCAATGCTCACCCGGTCGTCGGTTTGCGGCGCGGCCACCAGCAGCTGGAACAGGTTGAAGCGCATCGCCAGCTGGGCCTCGTCGTCCCCTTCGATGATCACGTCGCCCCGTTCCCAGACGCGCGCCCAGGCGGCCACGTGGCCGCCTCGCGTCCGGTCATAGCTCAGGTCGCGCAGGTGGGCGGCGGCCGCCTCGGTCAGACTGTCGCCGGCGGGAATGTCGCGGTCGGTCAGGATGATCGCCGCCTTGTCGACCGTCATCGTCTGGCCGGGGGTCAGGTCGGCGGCGAAACAGAGCGCGGGGAAGCCGGGACAGTTCTCAGTCGAGGCCGGCAAAGTCGTGCCGGTCGACGTCGCCGCCGAAGCCGACGCGGCCACGACAGCCCGCCGCCGGGTGTGGCGCGTCTCTGCCGCCAGCCAGATCGTCCCGTCGTCGTGCCGCCCCTGACCCGCCGGCCGCAGGTGGAGCAAATCCTCGTTGGCCACGTGACCGTCGATGCCGGCGCGGACGACCACGGCGCACGGCTCGTTGACGGCCGTCAGCAGCAGCCGGATGGCGCCCACATGTTCGCGGTCGTAGGCGTGGAACCGCTCGAACAGCAGATCGACGACCTGGCCGCCCGGCGCGCGCCAGGTGACGGCCCGGCGCAGGATGCCGCGTCGCAAATCGGTGTGGCGACGATAGTCGAGAATCTCGCCCTGGTCGAGGCGGAACTCGTCGCCGTCGATGGCGATGCTCAGGCGCAGCCAGTTGGGCAGGTTGACCAGCTCGGTGAAGACGACGGGCGTGTCGTCCCAGACGCCGTGGGCGAAGGTCAGCGCCGATTCGCCGGGGAACCCTTCCTCGAAGGTGCCGCGTGAGGCGAAGCGGCCGTTGCCCAGCGTGAAGACGGTCTCCATGTGGCGATGTTCGCCGGGGATGGCCGCCGGGTCGAAGCTGTCTTCGGCTACGACGAAGCCGGTGTCGGGGGTGGCGGCGTGGCGCAGCTCGTCGAGAGCCACGCCGGTCAGGTCGTCGCGCCGGGCGAAATGGCCGCAGCCGGCGAGGGCGGCGAATCGCTCGGCCGGGCCAAGGGCCAGCGCCGCCATGCCCGCCGCCAACGCCGCTTCGATGCCCGCGGCGGCGTCCTCGACCACCAGGCAGCGAACAGCGGGCACGCCCAGCCCGGCGGCGGCGAAGCGGAACAGGTCGGGCGCCGGTTTCGGCCGCTCCACGCTGTGGCCGTCGGCCAATACGCCCAGCCGTTCGGCGATGCCCAGCCGCTTGCAGACCGCCGGCGCGTTCTTGCTGGCCGAGGCGATGCCGTAGGGGATGGCCGCCGCGTCGAGTTGGTCGAGCAGGTCGACCACGCCGGGCAGCAGATCGGCCGGGCTGATGCGGTCGAGCAGGGCCTCATAATAGGTCTGTTTGCGGGCCATCAGCGCCTGCATGCGCTCCTCGCTCTCCGGGCGGCCGCCCAGCACGACCAGCAGCGACTCGCGGCGACTGACGCCGCGGCAATGCTCGTTGGCCACGCGGTCGAACGGCAGCCCTTCCTCGTCGGCCAGCCGCTGCCAGGCCTGATAGTGATACTCGGCCGTGTCGGTGATCACGCCGTCGAGGTCGAAGATGACGGCCCGGAGCGGGGCGACGGAATTCATTGCGCGATCTCCATGGCGGGGTGCAGGGTGAAATGGCTGGATGGACGAACGATCAGCGTCGGCCGCAGCAATATCCCTTCCGGGGCGGCCGCTTCGGAGCCGAGCCGCGCCAGCAGCAAGCGAACGATGGCCCGGCCCACCTCGGTGATGGGCTGGCGAACGGAAGTGAGCGGCGGGTGGAGGTATTGGGCCATGGCGCTGTCGTCGTAGCCGGTGATGGCCAGATCGCGGCCGACGGCGATCCCCGCCGCGTTGGCGGCATTGAGCGCGCCGACGGCGATCAGGTCGCTGACGCAGGCCACGGCCGTGGGGCGGCGTTCGGGTGGCAGCGCCAGGAGGGCGGCCATGCCTTCCGCGCCGGTTTGCACGTAATTCTCGCCGCGCACGATCCAGGCCGGGTCAGGCGCGATGCCCGCCGCGGCCAGTCCGGCGGCGTAGCCCTGCTCGCGGTGGGAGCCGGCCTTCGAGCCTTCGGGCCAGGTGATGAGGCCGATGCGCCGGTGGCCGCAGGCCGCCAGATGCGTCGCGATCTGCTCCATGCCGTTGATGCCGTCGACATCAACCCAGGGAAAAGACCAGGTGTCATCGGAGCGGCCGAAGCTGGCGAAGGGGATGTTCTCCTCGATCAGACGGGCGATGCGCGGGTCGTTGTCGTTGGTGTTGGCCAGCACGAACCCGGCCACCTGGCCGCGCCGATACAGCTCCAGATAGGCCTTGGTGTCGGTGCGCTTCTCGGCGACGAATGTCAGCAGGTGGTAGCCGGCCGCTTCCAGACTGAGGATGGCCGAAAAGATGAAGCGGTCGATGACAGGGCGGGAAGTGACGTCGGCCGATTCGTCGAAGCCGAAGCCGATGAGGTTAGTCGATTGGGTGCGCAGGTTGCGGGCGCTGATGTTGGGGCGGTAACCCAGCTCGTGGACGGCGGCCAGGACGCGTTCGCGGGTTTCCAGGGGGATATTGCTGCCGGGCGTGTCGTTGAGAATGAACGACACGGTCGTCTGCGAGACCCCGGCGAGACGGGCGACGTCGCTCATTGACGGACGGCGGGATGATTTGGAATCATCGACCATGGAGCAACTTCCTCTTAAAAACTGCGAACGGCAGTACTAAATGGAATTAGTAATACGTATTAGTATAAAATTAAACAGGAAGGATTGTCAATAGGTAGAAGTAACTGATATGGGGCCTGAGGCCTGACCGGTGGTGACAGGCAGGCGCGACAGGATGCGGATGATCGGTCGGATCGGTGGGGGCCAGCCCCCCTTATGGCGCATTTTCGGGCGTACACGCGCCATGGAAAAAGGCCCAGGCGTTGCAGGCGCGATCGTCGTCAAAGGCGCACATGCCGCACATCTGCCCTGACCCGAGTGTGACCACCTCGAACGTGTACCCTTGCTGTTCGCAGTAATTTTGGGCCGGGTTGCCCAATGCCGGGTCGCTCTGGGCGGCGCTGCCGGTCAGCAGGATTTGGCCGCGACCGTCCACCACCGCCTGCCAGCAAAAGCCGGTCGGGCCGTCGCCCAGGGCCACGTGATAGATTGGCTCGGCAGCCGGTTCATGGGCGGTGGTGATCGTCATGGCACAGCCGCCGGACAGGAAGCGCCACACGTTATACCCGTCCGGCGGGTTGGGAACGTCGTCGAGCGTCCAACCGGCCTGCTCCGGCGGGACACATTCGTTGGCTCCCTGGCGCAGGAATTTGAGCACGGCTTCGCGGGCCTGCATCACGCCGGCGGGCACGTCGTCGGCCGCGCCGGTTGGGGCAACGTCGACCGCCGCCGGTTCAGTGGCCCCACCACAGGCGGCCGTCGCCAGAATAACAATCGCGAGAATGGCCACTATGGGCCAATACAGCAGACTCCCCTTGCTCATGGATACCTTCCCTGACGCGACGGACCGGCCGGAATTACTCGTTCGGCCCGAAATGGAACTCATGGCCGGCTTCGACGTGGAGCCGCCGCGCCAGCGCGCCCCCGCCACCGGCCTGGAAGACCAGCAGAAAGTGGACCGGTCGGTCGGTCGGATTGTGGAAGTAGTGCGGCCGAATTGCTTCGAAGATCAGGCTATACCCCGCTTCGAGATGATAGGGGTGGCCGTCGACGCAATAATCAAACGCCCCTTCCAGACATAGCACCAACTCCTCGCCACCATGGGAAACAGGCTGGTCAGCGTTGCCCGCGCCCGGCTCCAGCGTCACCATAAACGGCTCCAGCTGCTGGTAGGGCAGACCGACGCCCAGGCTTTCCATCAGCACGCCGTTGCTTTCGGCGCGAAGCCGCTCGCCCGGCGACACAAAGACGGCCGACGCGCGGCGCTCGTCCTGGAACAGGTCAGTGATCGAGACGCCCAGCGCCGTCGCCAGCACATGGAGCGAGGAGACGGTTGGTGAATTGTCGCCGCGCTCAATCTGGCTGATGGCGGTGGTGGAGAGGCCGCACCGATCTGCCAGCGCGCGCAACGAGAGACCCTTTCGCTCGCGCAACGAGCGGATACGCTGGCCCACATTGAGTTCAGGGCTTGTCGCCATGCAGCCTCTCCATCGAAACGGAATATGAACCAAGTATACAATAATAATTGATATTTGTAAACAATAGTTGTCATCCGATTGATATTAGCAATTGTCTGGCGGCACGGCCGATCAGGTCATGACGCACTGCGACATACATGACACTTGTCATGCCCCACGTGTGATCAATGTCACTGGAGCAGCCACCGGCTCTCGCGTAAAGTACCTATGTATTCATCTATCCGAATACATGAGGGCTATGTGCGTGGAACAGCCGTCGATCGATGAACTGAACCTGTTGCATGCCGGCGTCTGCCAGGCGCTGGGCGACCCGAAACGGCTGCTCATCCTCTATGCCCTCAACGAACGGCCGCGTCATGTGAGCCAATTGGCCGCCGATCTCGATATGCCTCAGCCGACCGCCTCCCGCCATCTGCAAATCTTGCGCGAACGCCATCTGGTGCTGGCCCAACGCGACGGGGCGGCGGTCGTTTATCATCTCGCCGAGCCGCGCGTCATCGAGGTGCTGGACACGATGCGCCAAATCCTGCGCGATTCACTCGCCCGCCAGACGGGAGTTGTCAACGCCTGATATATACAGGGCCATGAGCCTGTCACCTCTGGAATGGAGCCACTATGAAGGAGTTTCGGTTTATCTGGGTCGTCGGTCTGTTTGTAACGATCCTGATCATTGCGATCCCGGTCCTTCTCTTCGCCTCGTCGGGGGACGAGGCGTCGCCTGATCCATGGGCCTACGTTCAGCCGACGCCGGCCCACACCGACCATAGTGCGCTGATGGCCGGGCCATATGCCGACGGTTCGGCCGTCACTGTCGCCTGTCTGCAATGCCACGAGGCGGCCGCGAGCGAAATCATGGCCACGACCCACTGGACGTGGGAGAGCGAGCCGTTGATGCTGCCCGGCCGCGACGAGCCGGTGACTGTCGGCAAGAAGAACCAGATCAACAACTTTTGCATCGGTATTCAGGGCAACTGGACCGGCTGCACCCAATGCCACACCGGTTACGGCTGGGAGGACGCCTCGTTCGACTTCCAGGAAGCGACGAACGTCGATTGCCTGGTGTGCCATGCCGACACGGGGCTATATGGCAAGGGGACGGCGGGCAACCCGGCCGATGGTGTTGATCTGGTCGCGGCAGCGGGCAGCGTGCGGCGGCCGACGCGTCAGAACTGCGGCAGTTGCCATTTCGACGGCGGCGGCGGCAATGCGGTGAAACACGGCGACCTGGACGAGAGCCTCTATTATCCCGATGCGACGGTCGATGTCCACATGGGCCGCGCCGGGTTCGAGTGCGTCGATTGCCACGCCGGGGGGAACCATCAGATCACCGGCCACATGATCTCCGTCAGCCCGCAGGTGAAGGACGAGCTGGCCTGCACCAACTGCCACAGCGCCACGCTCCACGCCGACGAGCGCATCAACGCCCACACCGCGGCCGTGGCCTGCCAGACTTGCCACATCCCCGAAGGGGCGCTGCGGCACGCCACCAAGATGGATTGGGACTGGTCGACCGCCGGGCAAGACCTGCCCGAAGACCCGCACACCTATCTCAAAATCAAGGGCAACTTCGTCTATGAGCACGAGTTTCGCCCCACCTACGCCTGGTGGAACGGCGCCGGCGACCGCTATCTGCTGGGCGATCGCATCGACCCGGCGCAGACCACGACCCTCACGCGGCCGTTGGGCGACATCGATGACCCGGCGGCGAAGATATGGCCGTTCAAGGTCCACACCGCGCGGCAGCCGTATGACGTCATCAATCAATATCTGCTGGTGCCGGTGACGGCTGGAGAGGACGGCTTCTGGACCAATTTTGACTGGGAGCAGGCCTTCCGGCTGAACGAGGAGAACACCGGCCTGGCCTTCAGTGGCGAATATGGCTTCGCCCAAACGGAGATGTACTGGTCATTGACCCACATGGTGCAGCCGAAGGAGCGGGCACTGCAATGCTACGACTGCCATGGCGAGAACGGCCGCATGGACTGGGCCGCGCTCGGCTACTTCGGCGACCCCATGACCTGGGGCGGACGAGTGACGAATGACGAGTGACGAGTGACGAGTGACGAATGACGAGTGACGAGTGACGAGTGACGAGTGACGAATGACGAATGAAGCGCGCGCTCTTCGTACTTAACCCAGGTGGTTTATGGTACCCATCAAAAACAAGAACCACGCCGGCGTGGCCGGCTTCGTGAAATTCATCAAGCCTTTGGGGATGGTGGCGCTGGTGGCGGCAGTGGCGGTGTTGCTGTTCGGCCGCGTCGTCATGGCGCAGGACGGCGAGCCGCAAACGCCGCGCCCGGCCGCCTCGCCCATCCACCCCGTTTTCCCGCTACTGGATGAAACCGGGGCCAACGTGCTGGAGAGCGGCGCGGCCGTCTCCACGATGACCACCTGCGGCGGCTGCCATGATACGGCCTTCATCGCCGCCAACAACTTCCACAGCGACGTCGGGCTGGGTGGCTACAGCGCGCCGGCCGGCGTCCCCGGTGGGCGGCCGTGGGACACCGGCGCGGGCCTGTTCGGCAGATGGAACCCCATCCTCTATCGCCATCTCTCGCCCGAAGGGGACGCGACGATCGACCTGACGACCCCCGCCTGGGTGCGACTGTTCGGCGAACGCCACGCGGGCGGCGGCCCGGCCGTCACCAGTCGCGCGGGCGGTTCGCTCGTCGATTCCGGGCTGACGGTCGATTCAACGGTCATCGATCCGGCCACAGGCGAACTGCGGCCGTGGGACTGGGCGGAATCGGGCGCGGCCGAGTTGAACTGCTTCACCTGCCATCTGCCGGGGGCCAACAACGACGCCCGCGTGGCAGCACTGGCTGCCGGCCGCTTCGGCGACGCGACGACGGCGACGCTGCTGGGGACGGGCATCGTTGAGGAGCAGGGGGATGCATGGCGCTATAACCCCGAGGCGTTCGACGCGGCGGGCGATTTACGGCCGGAGTTTGTGACCGTCAGTGACCCGACGGCGGCCAACTGCGGCAGCTGCCACGGCGTGGTCCACAACGAGGAGACGCCCCTGACGCTCGACGCGCTGACGATGGCCGACTGGAACACATTGACCACCGGCCAGATCATGTCTCCGCAGCGCCTCAACGCGAGTGGGCTGAACTTGCAGGACAAGAGCACGCTCGGCCGCTCGTGGGACATCCACATGGAGCGCGTGCTGGAATGCACCGACTGCCACTACTCGCTCAACAACCCGATCTACTACCGCGAGACGGGCGGCAACGCGCCCGAACACCTGACCTTCGACCCGAGACGCATGGACCTGGGCGAGTACATCTATCGGCCGCTGCACCAGTTCGCCAAGGGGCAGAGCGCCCAGGGCATGCTGGCCCCCGGCTTCGACGGGACGATGCGCCGCTGCGAGTCGTGCCACACCATCGACAACAGCCACAACTGGCTGCCCTACAAGGAGCGCCATACCCAGGCGATGGCTTGCGAGACATGCCACACGCCCCGGCTCTATGCCCCGGCGCTGGAGTCGATCGACTGGACGGTGCTGGCGGCCGGCGGCGAACCGGTACGCGCCTTTCGCGGCATGGAGGGGGCGACGTTGGGCGCGGGAACCTTGATCACCGGCTACGAGCCGGTGCTGCTGCCGCGGACGAATCTCGACGGCACGACCCAGTTGGCCCCGTTCAATCTGATCAGCAGCTGGTACTGGGTCTATGGCGAGGAAGAGCGGCCGGTGCCGCTGCGCTATCTGGAGGCAGCCTGGTTCGAGGGCGATGCCCACGCGCCGGAAGTCGTGGCCGCGTTTGACGCAGATGGCGACGGCCGGCTTTCGCATAGCGAATTGACTATCACAACTGACGCCCAGCGCGACCTCATCAGCGGCCGGTTGTCGGCCGCCGGGCTGGACTCCCCGCGCATTCGCGGCGAGGTGCAGCCGTTCAGCATCAACCACAACACCGCTCGCGGCGAGTGGGCGACGCGCAATTGTCGCGCCTGCCACGGCGAAGAGTCGCGGCTGGCGGCGGCCATGACCTTGTCCGACCGCACGCCCGGCGGCCAACTGCCGACGCTCTACGAGGGCGGGCCGGTGAGTTGGCCGGGCGCGATCGCCGCCGACGAGAGCGGCGCGCTTCATTTCGCGCCCAGCACGGCCGAGGCGGGGCTGTATGTATTGGGTCACAACGCCGCGCGCGTCGTCAATATTATCGGCGCGCTGATGATCGTTGGCGTTTCGCTGGGCGTCATCATCCACGGCGGGCTGCGGGTGCTGGCGGCGCGGAGACGAGCCGGGCGGGCGGGCGAATCGGCCGAGGCGGTGGAGACGCATCAGGTCTACATCTACGACGTGTATGAGCGGCTGTGGCACTGGCTGCAGACGGCGGCCATCCTGTTGCTGCTCTTCACGGGACTGATCATCCACAAGCCCGACCTGTTCGGCATCTTCAGCTTCAGCTATGTGGTCCAGGTGCATAACATTCTGGCCCTGCTGCTGGTGCTCAACGCCGGGTTGTCGCTGTTCTATCATCTGGCCAGCGGCGAGATCAAGCAGTATATCCCCCGACCGCGCGGCTTCTTCGACGAGGCGTTCACGCAGGCGCTCTATTACCTGCGCGGCATCTTCCGCGACGAGCCGCATCCCCACGAAAAGACGCGCGAGCGCAAGATGAACCCGCTGCAGCAGGTGACCTACGTCATGGTGCTCAACATCCTGCTCCCCGCGCAGATCATCACCGGCGCATTCATGTGGGCAGCCCAGGGCTGGGGGGCGCAGCGTTGGCCGGGCGCGGCCGAGGCGCTGGGCGGGCTGCCGTGGCTGGGGCCACTGCACACGCTGGTGGCGTGGAGCTTCGCGGCGTTCATCATTCTCCACGTCTATCTGACCACGACCGGCCCAACGCCCATGACCGGGATCAAGGCCATGATGATGGGGTGGGAAGAGGTTGAAATTACGAATTACGAATTACGAATTACGAATGAAGAAATGGCGGCGGATTGAGGCGGCCACCACGGGGCCACCACGTGGCAACCACGGAGAGAGCGATGACAACGATTTCGGAAGCACAATTCAATGAAGCGAGTGAGGAGAAGACCGCCGCGCGGCGCGTGGCCCGGCCCTACGTCCATCCCTATGCGGGCGGCATCCTGCTGGGTCTTGTCCTGTTTACGACGTTCTTCCTGACCGGCAACGGTCTGGGCGCATCGGGCGGCATGAACCGGCTTGTCGTCTGGTTCGAGGACCTCGTCGCCCCCGGCCACGTGGACCGAACGGCCTATCTGACGAGCATGGCCGGCGGCGAGACCAACCCGTTCGACAGCTGGGTGGTCTTTGTGTTCATCGGCCTGTTCGTGGGCGGTGTGCTGTCGGGGTGGCTGTTCGGCCGCACGAAGATGACCACCGAGAGCGGCCCGCGCACGCCGGCGCGGGTGCGCTGGCTGTTCGCTTTCCTCGGCGGGTCGATCATGGGCTACGGGGCGCGCATGGCCCGCGGCTGCACCAGCGGCCAGGCGCTGTCCGGCGGCGCGGTGCTGTCGGTCGGCAGTTGGGCGTTCATGTTCGCCGTCTTCGCCGGGGGCTATGCGGTGGCGTATTTTGTCCGTAAACTTTGGAATTAGGAAGAAGAGGGAATCCACAGATTTCACAGATTTCACAGATTGGCTAATCTGCGAAATCTGCGGATAACCCTTCCGATAAACTTTCGGGAGAATGATCATGGCGCCGTTTCCATTACCACTCGCCGAGATTATGGGGCATTGGGGTCAGTACGTCGTCTATTTGCTGATCGGCATCGGCTTCGGCTTTGCGCTGGAGGTGTCGGGCTTCGCCAATGCGCCGCTATTGGCCGCGCAGTTCTATTTCAAGGATATGACCGTGCTCAAGGTGATGTTCGGAGCCATCGTCACGGCGATGGTGCTGGTGTTCCTGAGTTCGGCCGTCGGCTTGCTCGACTATAGCCTGGTCTATGTCAACGAGACCTATCTGTGGCCGGGCATCGTCGGCGGGCTGATCATGGGCGTCGGCTTCATCCTGGGCGGCTATTGCCCCGGCACGTCGGTGGTTGGCGCGGCCGTGGGCAAGATCGACGGCATCATCTTCGTCCTGGGCGTCATGTTCGGCATCTTCGCCTTCGGCGAGACGGTCGGCTTCTATGAGGAGTTCTGGTACTCCTCCTACATGGGGCGGTTCACCATACCGGAATGGCTGGGGCTGCCCTATGGCGTGGTGGTCGTTCTGGTCGTGCTGATGGCGCTGTTCATGTTCTGGGGCGCGGAACAACTGGAGAAGATTTTCGGCGGCCGCGACCTGAGCAAGGAGCCGAAATGGCGCATCTATGCCGGGGGCGGGCTGCTGGGCCTGGCACTGCTGACGGCTTTCATCGGCCAGCCCACGACCGAACAGAAGTGGGCACGGATGGAAGCGGCCGAGATGGTCCGGCTAACCAACCGCGAGGTGCAGATCCACCCCGCCGAGCTGGCTAAAACGATGACCGACGACTCGCTGCGGACGATCATCCTCGACGTGCGGCCGGAGGCGGAGTTCAACCAGTTCCACTTGCAGGAAGCGCGTCACGCGCCCTTGGCGGCGCTGCCCGACATGCTGGACGAGCTGCGCGACGCGCCGGCGAACGCCGTGGTGGTGGTGGTGGGCAACGACGAAGCGGCCGCGACCGAGGCGTGGAAGTTCCTGCGGGCCGAGAGCGTGCGCAGCGTCTATATATTGGAAGGCGGGCTGAATAACTGGATTCGTCTGTTCGGCGACGCCGAATTTGTGGCCGCAAACGAGATCGTCGGCGCGACCGACGATCGACCGGCGTTCATCTTTCCGGCGGCGCTCGGCTCCCGGTACGCCTTCGCCGCGCCCAACGAGACGCTGGCGCAGTCGTTTGAGTTCACGCCGAAGATCACGCTGGAAGTGAAGCGCGGCCCGGGTGGGGGAGGCTGCGGATAAGAGAGTTCAGAGAGGTGATCTGACAGGTTTGCCGAAAACCTGTCAGATCTGCCTGTGCCGCTCAATCATCCGCTCCAGCCCATCGAGGCCGCGGCGGATGATCTCCATCTCCGGCCCGAAGCTGATGCGGGCGTAGTGGCGATAGCGGGCGTAGGTGCGGCGCTTCTCGGGGTTCACGTCGAAGAACACCCCCGGCACGGTGATGACCTTCTCCTCCAGCCCGG
>DAOMSB010000068.1:0-9765 GCA_035446145.1 Promineifilum sp. (SeqCode)
GACGAGTACGGGCGGGACAACCGGCGTGCGGAACCCTGTCCAATGACCGGATCGTTGGCCGCCGGTTGTCTCGCCCCTACGCCTTTGACTACGGCTTGGCCCCAATCACCATCGGCAGATAAACCTTCGCGCCGGCCGAAGTGATCGGCGTGCAGGCGCTGGCCGCTCCATTTGACGTCGTGCCGGCCGGGCATTGCTGCTGGGCCGTGGCGCCGGAGTTGGGCACGTAGTAGCCGGGATCGGCCGCCAGACAGCTGCTCTGGCCGCCGTTCGGCTGGTAATAGCCGGGGGTGCAGGCGGCCTGCGCCGTCGCACCGTTGGCGGCCACGTAATGGCCGGGGTCGGCGGGCACGCAGGCCGCGCCGTCGTCGTAAGTTCCGGCCAGGCACAGCGTGTTGGTGAAAGTGCAGACATTGCTGACCGCCTCGTTGAGCGTCAGCGTCACCGACGAGACTCCCGACTCGCCGCCGGGGGCGCAGCCAACCGCCGCCACCCAGCCCGGCCGGTCGGTCTCGCTGATCGTCACCACGTCACCGGGCGTGCGGGGGAACAGTTTCTGGCCGCCCGCTGCCGGGAGCGTGAAGCTGCCCAGCGTGCCGCTGAAAGTCCAGTCGTTGCCCGGCGCGTCGCCGACGATCACCTTCCTCACCCTCACCTCCGCCCAGGGAACGTATTGGCCGAAGGGGCCGGGCTGGTCGTCGGCCCGCCCGCCCCAGTTGTCGCCCCAGCAGTCGGCCGCGTTGCCGGTTGTCCAGGTGCAACTATGGGCGGTGGCGGTGCTGACCTGAGAGTAGGGGCCGAAGTTCTGATCGGTCGATTGGCCCCACTTGTTGGCGCCCCAGCAGTCGATCTGCTGCAAGGTGCTATCCAGACCGCAGGTATGCTGCAGGCTGGCGCTGATTTGGTAGTAGAGGCCGGCCTGGCCGGCGGATTGGCCGTTGGTGTTGTCGCCCCAGCAGTCGACGCGGCGGGTCGGGGTGATGGCGCAGGTGTGGGCGCCCCCGGCGCTGATCTGCATGTAGGGGCCGGTTCGGTCGGTCGCCTGGCCGGCGCCATCGCTGCCCCAGCAGTCAACGTCGCCGGACGCGGTGATGGCGCAGGTGTGGCTTCGGCCGGCGTCGATCCGAATATAGGGGCCGGGCATGTCGGTCGCCTGACCGGCGTCGTTGAGACCCCAGCAGTCGGCCGCGCCGTTGGGCTTCAGGGCGCAGATGTGGTTGTCCCCGGCGCTAATCTCGGTGTAGGGGCCGGGCATGTCGGCCGCCTGGCCTTCATCGTTTCTGCCCCAGCAGTCGACCGCGCCGTTCGTCCGCAGGGCGCAGGTGTGGTCGCTGCCGGCGCTGACCTCAGTATAGGGGCCGGGCATATCGGCCGCCTGGCCATAGTTGCCGCCGCCCCAGCAATCGGCCGCGCCGCGCGGGGTCAGGCCGCAGGAATGTTCCTCGCCGGTGGTGATGATCTCCGGGATGGCCAGCAATGGCCACTCCCAGGGGCCATAGGGGCCGGGCATGCCGGTCGCCTGGCCGGAGGTGTCACCCCAGCAATCCACCTCGCCGGTCGGCCGCAGGGCGCAGGTTTGGTTATACTCGACGCTGACCTGGATGTAAGGGCCGGGCTTGTCAGCCGCCTGGCCGGTGGCATTGTCGCCCCAGCAATCGACCGCCCCGCCGGGCGTCAGGGCGCAGGTATGGCCCCAGCCCGCGGCGATCTGGATGTAGGGGCCGGGCTGGTCCTCGGCTCGCCCGACGATATTGCTGCCCCAGCATTCGGCCGCGCCAGTGGTCGTCAGGGCGCAGGTGTGGGAGCGCCCGGCGCTGATGCGCGTATACGGACCGGGCTGGTTGTCCGCGCGGCCATCGGCGGGGTTGCCCCAGCATTCGGCCGCGCCGCTCGGCGTCAGGGCGCAGGTGTGGCTGCCCCCGGCGCTGATCTCGGTGTAAGGGCCGGACTTGTTGGTCGCCTGGCCAAAGTCATTTCGACCCCAGCAGTTCACCGATCCGTCCTGCTTCAGGGCGCAGGTATGGTCGCTGCCGGCGCTGATCCGGCTGTATGGACCGGGTTGGTCGTCCGCCTGGCCGTAATGATTGCGCCCCCCGCAATCGACCCCGCCATCCGGTTTCAGGGCGCAGGTGTGGCGGTAGCCGGTGGTGACCTCGATATAGGGGCCGGCCTGGTCAACCGCCTGGCCTTCGTCATTGTTGCCCCAACAATCGACTGATCCGTCCGGCTTCAGGGCGCAGGTGTGACGCTCGCCCGCAGCGATGATTTCCGGCAGGGTCGACGGACGGTAGGCGGCCAAGGGGCTATTGTTGGTTGCGGCCGCCGGTTTGGCGGCCAGGACTATCGGCAGGAGCGCCATGAACATGAGCAGCAGCAACCACCGCGCGGCCGAATGCAACCGCCATTTCCGATTCACATACTCCAATTGTATTTCTCCTTATTCCTTCAAAGATGTGGCCGGTAAGCCGGTAACAGGAGCAAGCTGCCCTTGTTGTTTGCTACCGGCCATTGCAATGGGCAGAAGTATAGACGATTAGGTGAAGACAATTATGGGACAAGTGTCTGCAAACGGGACAGCGCAAAAGGATCATTTCTCAAGTCATTAAGCCACACCAGGCTGGGCAGAAAGAGCCGATAGCCGAGAGCCGTCCCCGGCTCCAGATAAGCGCCGGGCGCGCCACCGCCGGCGGGCCGCGCTTGTCCGGCGCGGTCGTCGGGCACGCGGTTGGCCAAATCGCCCGGCGGGACGGCCGGTGTGAGCGCGTCCCAGGCCGGGAAGTCGGGCAGGGGATAAGTGATGACTCCCGCCAGGCTGCCCGGCGCGGGCCGGAAGTCGCCGCCGCCGGGGTCGATCAGGGCGGGCTGCGTCTGGTTGATGTGGTTGTCGGCCGTCAGTTGGGCCTCGCTGCAGGTGGGGTTGGCCGGGCGGCAGCCCTCGCTGTCATCCTCGATGCCCAGAGGCAGATCGGCCGGGCCGTTCCAGATCAGATTGCCGCGAATCTGCAAATTGTCGTCGGTGCGGCTGGGGTTGGGGATGCCCGTGCCCGTCCCCGGCGTGCGCGGGCCATAGATGGCGAAATGCTGCCACTCGCTGCGGAAGCCGGGCGGGTTGTAGAGCAGGTTGTTGTAGACATAGATGTTGCGATTGGGGACTGGCTCCTCGTGCCCCGCGGCCGACGGCCCCCAGCCGCCCAGCGCGCGATGGGCGGCGCAGCGGCCCGTGTCGCCGTCGCAGCCCCGCAGCCCAAAGACGAACTCCATCCCGTGGCTGGCGCTGCCCACGCGGTAGAGGGTGTTATGGGCCAGCAGGATGTCGTAGCCGCCGTTGACGCCGAAGCCCGCGCCGGTGGTGTCGTGGATCACGTTGTTGTAGAACTTGACGGCGTAGGCCTCGTAGTGGAGCCAGGGCGCGACCATGAACTCAAAGCCCGTCCCTTGCCCGGCCACGAAGCCGCCCGTGCCGCAGTGGTCGATCTCGTTACCGGCCACGGTGAAATAGGCCGAGCCACCCTTCAGATAGATGCACCAGTCGTCGGCGTCGTGGATGCGATTGTTGAGGATGTGGCCATATTGCACGGCCACAAAGTCGATGGCGTTTTCCTCGCTGCCGCCGATGTCGCTGTCCTCGATGTAAACGTATTGCGACTGGTTGATCTTGATCGTCTCGTGGGCCTGCCGGTTGGCGCTCCAAAAGCCGCTCTGCCGGATGAGCAGATGATCGCACTGCTCGCAGTGGAAGACGTCGCCGTCGTTCTCCAGGCGCAGGCCGAGCAGATAGAGATACTCCACGTCGAAGACGTTCATCGTGTTGCTCAACAGCCGCGCCGTGCCCGGCCCGTCGGCCGCGCTCAGGATGATGGGGAACGCCTGCGTCCCGTGGCGGTCTTCCCAGTATTGGGGAAAGGTGGCCTCGGGGTAGTCGCCGGCCACCAGCAGGATGCGGTAGCCGGTATTCTGCAAGGTTTGGCCGCGGGGGATGCGCTCCCAGGCTTCGCTGATCGTCGCCAGCGCCTGATCGCGCGTGGCCCCGCTGCGGCCGTCGTCGCCCTGCGCCGGATCGACCCACAGATCGGCCGTCACGGGCGAGCCGACGGGGTAGGCGGCGCTGCCGGATTGCGGGGCGGGCGGCGGCCAGGTTATGGCGGCCATGGTTGGCTCTTCCGGCGTGGCCGACACCTCCGGGATGGTCTGCGCGCAGCTGAGCAATCCCAGACAAAGGAGAAGGGCAAGCCCACTGGCATTGAATACGAATCTGCGTGGCGTGGCGATTCTGATCATTCGGCCATGTTACGGTGGGCGCGTCGGGTCGTCAAGGGATTATTCCCATCTGCGAAAATCCGCGTAATCCGTGTTATTCAGCTTTCATTCATCTTTGGGCCAATTTTCAAATTGCCTATTGACATGTATGACGCGATGCGTTATATTATGCATGTGGATGACGCAATGCGTTAGAAAAGATAACAACAATAATTCATACCGGCCCAATCATACGCCGGTTTCAAGAGAGGAAAACGAAATGGCTGAGAAGATTGAAATCGTCAACGAGAAGAACGAGAACAACGTGAAGAATGTGACCCATAAGGTCGTGGATTTTGGTCGTGACGGGCTGTACCTGGGCCTGGGTGTGGTTTGCACCGTGCAGGAAACTGTGCAGACGCTCGTGAAGCGCGGCAAGGAATACCGCGGGCATCTGGTCGAGAAGGGCGAGAAGTTCGCAGGCGAGAACAAGGAAAAGGTCACCGAGCTGGTCGAGACCCCGCAGACCGTGGCCAAGGACACCTACAAGAAGGCTTCGGAATCGTTCGACAAGTACAGCGAGCAGGTTCTGACCCGTGTCCACATCCCGACGGCCGACGCCATCGATGCGATGACCAAGAAGGTCCACGCCGTCGACCGCAAGCTGGACAAGCTGATCAAGGAAAACGCGGCAGCCGAGAAAATCTAGGCATCGCCTCTGGACAAGTTAAGATATAGTGGGAAAAGCCCGGCCGTTGTGCCGGGCTTTTTTGTTTGGTTTGCGCTAAGCTGTAGCAATATGTGGCGCAACCTGCCAGGTTGCGTTACAGCAAACCGATCGAGGCGTATATGGGTGAATGGATTTCCACGACAACCGTCCATAAAGGGACGATCATCACCGTCAAAACGGCGTCGCGCCTGGGCGTGGACGGCCGCGCCCACCCGTTCGATATCGTCGAGCATCACGGCGGCGTGGCTGTCGTCCCCTTGCTGGGCGATCGCGTCCTGCTGGTGCGCCAGCCGCGCCCCGTGGCCGGGCGGGTGCTGCTGGAGATCCCGGCGGGCAAGCTGGAAGAGCCGGATGATGACATCGTGGCCCGCGCCCAGAGCGAGCTAAGTGAGGAGGTGGGCTATCGCGCCGGGCGGCTCGTGCCCGCGGCCGAGTTCTTCGTCTCCCCCGGCTACTGCACCGAGCGCATCTACGTCTTCCTCGGCCTCGATCTGGAGCCGATTGCGGCCGATCCCGACGCCGATGAGGAGATCGAGCGCGTGGAGCTGACGCTGCCCGAAGTGCGCCGGATGCTCGACGAGCGCCAATTCCACGACAGCAAGACGATCATCGGCCTGCGCGAGCTGCTGGCCTGGCTGGAGCGGGAGAAGTAGCTCCTGCCTCCGCTATGACCCTACGCGGGTTGCGGGGCCTCCAGCTGCAGGATGGCGGTGTCGTCGTCATAGACCAACAGCTCGGCATACCGCCCCCAGTCGACGATCAAATCCAGCTGCCGCTCCGCTTCCTGCGGGGGGAACTCCAGCCCCAGCGCCGCCAGGATCACATCCCAGCCCAGCCGCTGTTGGTCGGCCGCGCGCAGTAGAGCCATGATCCACTTGAAGATCGGCAGGCGACGGATGCGCGTGGCGAATATCTCCTTGCGGGCCAAAATAGAAGCCTCGGCGAACGTCTCGCCCAGGGGCGTCAGGACGATATCGCCCTCCTTCACGGTGGCGAACCCCAGCAGTTCGGCCGCTTCCACGAGGCTGAGCAACTGGTCGGAGTTCAATTGCAGGTCGCTCGCCAGACGGTAGATGTCGGCCTGGAACTCCGGCTCATGGAGCAGCGCTTCCAGCAGCCCGGCCAGGTCGTTGATGACCACAGTGGGCAGGCTGCGCGTCAGTCCCGGTTCGCCGGGGGCGGTGCCGACCTCCAGGTGTTCCGGCTGGGTCTGCCCGGCCATTGTGGCGTAAACCTGGTCGACCAGCGCCTGGAACTCGGCCGATTTACGCTGGCGCGGGTGGGCCAGCGGGATGGTCAGATCGGCCACGATTCGCCCCGGGTTCTTGTCCATGACGACGATTCGGTCGGCCATGAAGACCGCTTCCTCGATGTTGTGGCTGACCATCAAAATCGCTTTCGTGGGGATCAACCCCTCGTTCCACAACTCCAGCAAGTCGCGGCGCAACGACTCGGCGCTGAGCACGTCGAGCGCCGAAAAAGGCTCATCGAGACACAGAAGCTCCGGCTCGCTGACGATGGCGCGGGCAAAGCCGACCTTTTGGCGCATTCCGCCCGACAGTTCGCGGGGATAGGCGCTCTCGAAACCGTCGAGGCCGACGCGATCGATCGCTTCCACGGCGCGATTTTCTAGGGGGATGCCTTTGGCCTGGAGCGCCAGGTTGACGTTCTCCAGCACAGTTAGCCAGGGAAAGAGGGCAAAGGTCTGGAAAACGATGGTGGTATACGGGTTGACGCCGCGCAGGTGCTCCCCGCGATACAGCACCTCGCCCCGGGTGGCCGATTGCAGCCCGGCGATGATGCGCAACAGGGTGCTCTTGCCGCAGCCCGACGGCCCCAGCAGGGCCACGTACTCCCCCTCTTTCAGGGTCAGTTCCACGTTATCGACAGCGAGAAACCGCCGCTCGCCGCTGCCGTACTCCTGCGATACCTGCTTGAGTTGCAGTATGGATTGTGGCTCGGTCATCGTCTTACTCCATCCGATAGTGTTCCTCGGCCAGGCGGTAGAGTCGCCGCCACAGGAGCCGGTTGATCAGCACCACCGCCAGCACCATGCTCAACGTGGCCGCCAGCAGCAGGGCGTAGTTTCCCTGCGCCGTGGCCGTGGCGATGGTGGCGCCGATGCCGGTGACGGTCAGGGTTTGGCCGTTGAACTGCACGTATTCGGCCACGATGCTGGCGTTCCACGCGCCGCCGCCGGCGGTGATGGCCCCCGTCACCAGATAGGGGAACAGCGCCGGCAGAAACAGCGTGCGCCACCGCTCGCGCCGCCCCAGTTGCAGCATGGCGGTGGTGTACTTCAAATCCTGCGGGATGGCGCTGGCTCCGGCGATCACATTGAACAGCAGATACCACTGCGTGCCCATGAGCATCAGCAGCACCGCCGCCAGCTGCAAGCCGGCCGGCAGCCCCAGCACGAACAGCAACAACACCGGAAACAGCGCCGTGGCCGGGACGGAAGCGGCGATCTGGGTCATCGGCTGCAGGACGGCCGCCAGCCGCCGGTTGGTGCCGATAATCACCCCCACCGGCACCGTCCAGGCCAGCGCGATGAGCAGCGCGGCGAAAACGCGCAGCAAGGTCGCCCCCAGCCCCAGCGCGATCTCTTCCCACTCCGGCAAGGGCACGGTGATGAGCAGCGCGGCGGCGCGATAGCCGCCATAGATCAGCACGCCCCCGGCGGCAATGCCCAGGGCAAGCTGCCACCAGGGTCGCTCCGGCTCCGCCGGTGGGGCGGTCGATTTCATGGGGAAGCGGCGCACCGTCCAGTTATCGAAGCGCTCCATCGTCGGCCCGATGAGGCGCGTCCGCACCCATTCCGCCAGCCGCGCGCGGCGCCAGAGGTCGTAGAACCATGACGTTGGCCCGTCGCTGTCTTCGACCATCTCCACCTTGAACCGGTCGGACCAGGCCAGCAGCGGCTGCCAGACGAACTGGTCCAGCAGCACGACCACCAGCACCAGCGTGGCGATGCCCCAGCCAATGGCCGTGAAGTCGCTTTGGTTGGCCGCCTCATGCAGATAGGCCCCCAGCCCCGGCAGGCGAAAGTCCTGTTGGCCGACGGTGAAGATCTCGGCGGCCATGAGGAAGAACCAGCCGCCGGCCCAGCTCATCATGCTGTTCCACACCAGACTGATGGCGGCAAAAGGCAGCTCCAGCGTCTTGAACTGCATCCAGGTGTTCAGGCGGAAAATCTTGCTCGCCTCGCGCAGCTCCTTGGGGATGGTCGTCAGCGACTGGAACCAGGCAAAGGTGAGATTCCACACCTGGCTGGTGAAGATCAGGATGATGGCCGCCAGCTCGGCCGCCACACTAACCGGCAGGATGGCGCTGAGGCCAAGCAGCACCACCGGCAGAAAGGAGAGGATGGGCACGCTCTGCAACACGTCCAGCAGGGGGATCATCACCTGCTCGGCGCGGGCGTTATAGGCGGCCACGCGGCCGTAGAACAGCGTGAATATCAGCGACAGCACATAGGCGGCCACCATGCGCCCCAGCGACAGCGCCGCGTACCAGGGCAGCGCGCTGGGTGACAGATTGATGTCCGGTCCGGCGATCACCGTCGGCGCGTTGAATGCCAGCCGAGTTCCGACGTAGAGCACCGTCAGCACGATCAGCAAGGCCAGGATATCGCCCGGCCCGAAAGCCCGCCGGGGTGTGGTTGAGCCAAAGATCATATGCCCTCACAACCATCGCCCGACAACCTGAATACAGCCGCGCCGAGCGACAGGCATTATAGCCCCATTATCGTTTATGGGTATAGTGGCTAGTCATCCCCAGCCAGGTCTTTAACAGCAGCATGTACGGGCGGGACAACCGGCGCGAGAGCCTTTGTCCAGCTTGTGGTGCGGACAGGAATGTCTGCGCTACAGGTAGCCTTGCAGGAATTCAACCACCAGCCGGTTGTATTCTTCCGGCCGCTCCATGTTGGGCAGGTGCGTCAGGCCGGACATGACGATCCTGCGCGTGTCGGGCAGTTCGGCGGCCAGCCAGTCGGCCGCGGCCCGCGTCCGGAGCGCATCCAGTCCGCCGTTGATAACCAGTACCGGTACGTTGACGTCGCCCACCCGTCCGGCGGCCGGGCGTGACGGCGACAACTCCTCGCCGATGCCTTCATTCGCCAAAGCGATTGCGTTCATCTCGGCCACCAGGGCGCGCAGGCCGGGGTCTACGTCGTCGGGTGTGCGATACGGACCGTCGATCCAGATTTGCATCTCCAGCTCGTTGACGCGCGCCAGATCGCCCGCCGCATCGGCCGCGTCCAGCTCCTCGGCCTGCGGCGGCGGCGGGCCGTCATATGGCAGGCCGCTGACGGCCGGCGAGGTCAGCACCAGCCGATCGACCTGCTCTGGATAGGCCAGCGCGAAATCGAGCGCCGTCTTGCTGCCCATCGAGCAGCCGACGAGCGACACCCGCGCGATGCCCAGATGGCGCAGCAGCGCGGCCAGGTCGCCCGTGTGGGAGAATACCCCCTCGGCCGGAGGAGTCAGGCCAAAGCCGCGCATGTCGTAGCGGACAACGCGGAACCACCGGGATAGTGGCGCAAATTGGCCTTCCCACATGCGACTATCGGCGATGCCGGCGTGGATCAAAACAACCGGCGGGCCGATGCCGGCCATCTCGTAGTGGAAAGTCGTGGCGTTCAGCTCGGCCGTGCCGGCTATTGATTTCATGGGTCATACTCCGTGGAAATGCGCGGTATTTCGCGTCGATGCGGGCCTCAATGCGCGCGCGCCGTTCTCCACATACAGAACGGCGTCGCCGACACGAGATATTATAGACGCTGATTGGATCTTTTG
>DAOMSB010000068.1:9865-15924 GCA_035446145.1 Promineifilum sp. (SeqCode)
CATACAGAACGGCGTCGCCGACACGAGATATTATAGACGCTGATTGGATCTTTTGAGTACAATGATGTCACTTAAAGGAAAGGAGGCATCGCCATGACCGATTCCAATGACTTCGTCGCCAGGCATGTGCGCGGCCTGTTTCGCGCTGTCTTCCGCTTTCTGCGGCGCAAGGAGCAGACGGCCGAGTTCAGGCGCGAACGACAGACTATCGCCACGCGCTGGGCCGAGTTCCACGATTACTTTGTCGATCTCGCCGCCACGTATGAGAAGACTTACGCGCTCGTGAAGCGGGAGCGGGAATTGGCGACTGCGACGGTGAAAGGGTGAACGGATGAACGGCCCGACGGAACCTGCAACCGGCGAAGGAGCCTGGCTGGAGCGCGCTTTCCGCGTTCGGGCCTACGAATGCGACCCCTACGACCACGTCAATCACGCCAACTACCTGCGCTACATGCAGGAGGCGGCGTTCGATGCGTCGGCCGCCGTCGGCTACGACGCGGCCCGCTATGCGGCGATGGGCCGGCAGTGGCTGATCCGCGAGACCGACATCACTTATCTGCGGCCGCTGGTCTACGGTGATACGGTCATCGTCAAGACCTGGGTGGGCGACTTCCGCCGTGTCCGTTCGCGGCGCATGTATGAGCTGCGCCTCGCCTCGTCGGGCGACATGGTCGCCACCGCCTCGACCGAGTGGGTCTACCTGAACATGGAAACGCTGCGCCCGGCGACGATTCCACCTGAAATGGTGGCCGCGTTCCGGCATCCCGACCTGACCGCCGGCGAGCGCCGTGAGCCGTTCCCCGAAGCGCCCCCGCCGCCGCCCGGCGCTTTCCACATGCGCCGGATCGTCGAATGGCGCGACCTCGATCAGGTGCGCCACGTCAATAACGCCAACTATCTGGCCTATATCGAGGAGTGCAATGTGGCCGCCACCGACGCCTTCGGCTGGCCGATGGACCGAATCATGGAGCTGGACGTGGGTATCGTCGCCCGCCGCTATCGCATCGAATACCGCGAGCCGGCGCTGCTCCACGACGAGCTGGAAGTGACGTCGTTTCTGTCGGACGTGAAGCGCTCCACGGCCGTGCGCCATAACGAAGTGCGGCGCGTGCGCGACGGAGCGCTGCTGGCGCGGGCCTGGTCGCTGTGGGTGTTCGTCGATCTGAAGGCCGGGCGGCCGATCCGCATCCCGCCGTCATTCATGGAGAGTTTTGGGCCAAATGTGGCGGCATAAAGAAGAAGGGCGACAGACAGCCTGTCGCCCTTCTTCTTTTTTTACTCCTTGGCGGCGCGAGCGCGGGCGAAGACCTTCCAAATCTCAACCAGCACGATGACCGACATGCCGACGCCGAAGCAGATCAGCAGGTCGCGGGTGGTCAGCGCCTCGGTGTGGAAGAGCTGCTGCGCCGGCCCCCAGTAGATGAGGATCAGCTGCAGGACGACGGTGATGATAATCGCCCCCAGCATCGCCTTGTTGGTCAGCAGGCCGGTGCGCAGCAGCGACTCGCGCTCGGAGCGCACCGAGAGAGCCATGCCCAGCTGGGCGAAGACCAGCGTCGAGAACAGCACCGTGCGCCAGGCCGGGTCGCCTGATTCCCACAAGCCGAAGCCGGTCACCAGCGCCAGGATGCTCAGGACGACGCCGAAGACGACGATGAACGTCGGCATGCCGCGGCCGAAGACGCTCTCGGTGGCCGAATAGGGCGGCCGCTTCATGACGTCGCTTTCCGGCGGCTCGATGCCCAGCGCCAGCGCGGGCAGGCCGTCGGTGACGAGGTTCATCCACAGGATTTGCAGCGGGAACAAGGGCAGCGGCATCCCCAGGAACGGGGCAATGAGCATGACGGCGATCTCGCTGACGTTGCAGGTGAGCAGGTATTTGATGAAGCGCCGGATGTTGTCGTAGATGACGCGGCCTTCCTCGACAGCGGCCACGATGGTGGCGAAGTTATCGTCGAGCAGCACCATCTCGGCCGCGCCCTTGGCCACGTCGGTGCCGGTGATGCCCATGGCCACGCCGATGTCGGCTCGCTTCAGGGCGGGCGCGTCGTTGACGCCGTCGCCGGTCATCGCGACGATGTTGTTTTGCCCCTGCAGCACTTCAACCAGTCTGATCTTGTGCTCCGGCGAGACGCGGGCGAAGACGGATATGTCCTTTATCTTCTCTTCCAGCTCGGATGGGGAGATGTGATCCAGTTCCTGGCCGGTGATGAACCGGCCCTTGTCGCTGATGCCGATCTGCTGGGCGATGTGGCGGGCGGTCAGCGGGTGGTCGCCGGTGATCATGACCGGGCGGATGCCGGCGGCCTTGCAATTGGCGACGGCGTCCTTCACTTCCGGGCGGGGCGGGTCGATCATGCCGACCATGCCCAGCAGGATGAGGTCCTGCTCCAGCGCTTCCTCGGTCGTCTCGTCCGGAGGCGAATCCCACGGCCGCAGGGCCACACCGAGCACGCGCATCCCCTTGGCGGCCATTTCGTCGTGGGAAGCCATGATGCGCTTCTTCCACGCCTCATCCAGCGGCTGAATCTTGCCATCCACCCACACCGAGGGGGAGATGGCCAGCAGCCCGTCGATGGCTCCCTTGGTGAAGGCCACATAGTCGGGGCGGTTGTTATGGTCCAGCATCGTCTGGCGTTCCCAGATGGTGACGAGACTGTCGGGGAGACCATTTGACGACTCGGGCACGCTGTGGAGCGTGGTCATGCGTTTGCGCACGGAGTCGAACGGCACCTCGGCCACGCGCGGGAATGCCGTCTCAAGCTCGGCCTTGTGCATGCCGACCAGCGCGGCGGCGGAGACGAGAGCCGCCTCGGTCGGATCGCCGATGACTTTGGTATCGTCTGCCTCGTCGATGGTCGCGTCGCTGTTCAGCGAGCCGCCGATGAGCAGCAGATCGAGCGTCGGGTTGGTGGTGGAGTCGTTATCGGCGGTCGGCTCCAGCTCCAGCCGGCTGGTTTTGTCGCTATAGCTGAAGCGGTAGGAGTGGTTGGCCATATCCAGCGCCTGCACCGTCATCCGGTTCAGCGTCAGTGTGCCGGTCTTGTCGGAGCAGATGACCGTGACCGAGCCGAGCGTTTCCACGGCGGGCAGGCGGCGGATGAGCGCGTGGCGCTTGAGCATGCGCTGCGCGCCCAGCGAGAGGGCGATGGTGACGACGGCCGTCAGCGCTTCGGGGATGGCGGCCACGGCCAGGCTGACGCCGGTCAGCAGCAGTTCGGGGAAGTCGATCGTGGCGAACGTTTTCCCGGAGGCCATCTCGCGCCAGATTCCCAGACCGACGACGGCAATGACCAGCACGATGGCCGCCCAGGCCAGCACCTGGCCCAGCCGATGGAGGCGCTGCTGCAGCGGCGTGGATTCTTCTTCGACACCCTGGATCAGATTGGCGATATGACCCAGTTCCGTGGCCATGCCGGTGTCGGTGACGACGAATTCGCCGCGGCCATAGTTGACCAGCGTGCCGCTGTAGACCATGTTCCTGCGGTCGCCCAGGGCGCGGTCTTCTTCAAAGACGCGCGAGGGGTCCTTGTCCACCGGCTCCGATTCGCCCGTCAGCGCGGCTTCCTCGACGCGCAGGTTCACGCTGGCGGTGACGCGGCCGTCGGCGGGGATGATGTTGCCGGTCTCCAGGACCACGATATCGCCCGGCACCAGGTTACGGGCGGAGATCTCTTGCAGGCGGCCGTCGCGCCGCACGCGGACGGTGGGCACCGACATCTTCTTGAGCGCGGCCATCGACTGCTCGGCGCGGGCTTCCTGGGTGTAGCCCAGAACGCCGTTGAGGACGACGATGACCAGGATGGCCACCGCCTCAACCCAGTCGCCCAGCACCATCGACACAACGGCGGCCAGGATCAGCAGCACGGTCAGGATGTTGGCGAACTGCTCCCAAAGAATCTCCAGGGCTGATCGCCCGGCCTTTTCCTCAAGCTCGTTGGGGCCATACTTTTCGAGGCGGCTTGTGGCTTCGGCCGTCGTCAGGCCCTTCTCATTCGTGGTACCAATCTCTTGCAGCGTTTGCTCCGCTGTCCGCTTGTACCATTCCGTAGACATCTAGTTCAATTCCTCCTACCTTTTTGTGACGGGTGATCAGGTAGCGATCAAAGTTGAGCGAGGCCAGTGTTCCAGCACTCCCCAGACCGGTTCCGTCGAATTGTTATTTTTGTTCGTTTTCCGGTCGCGATTCGGCCCTGCCATCAGCAGGAGATCGAAATCGCCGGCGATACCGGATTGGATGATCTGTTCCGCCGCCCGGCCGCCCGGCCGGATCGGCTCCATAAAGGTGGCCGTGACCTCGTGAAGGTCCAGATAGCGGATCGTCTCCTCGATGGCGGCTTGTGTGTCACCGCCGTCGAGCGGCAGCACACCCAGTTCGCACCCCCACCGCTCGGCCAGATAGGCGGCGATGAACATCGCCTCGTTCATCGGCCGGCGGGTATCGTGGACGACGAGCACTCTTCGCGGAAAGGGAGCGGCCACAGAGTCGCCGAGCAGCAAAACAGGCCGATTTAACTGTTCAATGATCGCTCGCGTCGTGGTCGAGGGCGACAGACCGCCCGTGGGGGCGGCGGCAAACGATCGGTTAATAATAACCAAATCGTTCAAAAAACCCACTTCTTTTATCAAATGCAGGGGATCGCCGCTATCGATCAGTAACTCCCCATGGATCGCCGCGGCTTCGAACGCGCCTCTATAGGCCTCAAGGGAAGCTGTTTCGGCGGCCGATTGGTCGGGGGTGATGCCGAGGACGCACAGCGTCGCTTCCTCTTCCCGGCACAGCGCCACCGCGCGGGCGAAGGCCGGGTCGTTCGGGTCGGGCGGTTCGGCGCCCTCGCTCAGGACGACCGGGTAGACCATGCCCGCGAAAAGGTGCCGGGAGTATCGATCGAGCGCGCGCTCCTGGGCCCAGGTGCGCCGCGGCATGGCCGGCGGCTGCTCGGTGATCGTCAGCCGCGCAAAGCGACGCAGCCGGTCGGCCAGGGTGGTGCGGCGTGCCTCGGCCGCTTCCTCTACGCGCGACAATAGCCGCGAGACGGCCACATCGGGCGCGATCTCATAGCCTAGCGCTTTCTCCACCTCGGCCCGATGGTGGGCCAGCCAGACGAAGAAGTCGGTCTCGGTGCGTCCCGGGAAATAGCGCAATATCCCTTGCTCGCGGATCGCCTCGACCAGCGGCAGATAGACCTCGTCGTACCAGCGCTCCGTCGCCTCGTTGGGCGGCAGCTCGCAATTCTTGTCCAGCTCGCAGGCGAAACGATAGGCCTCGATGTGGGATTGCAAGTGGCGATACTGGCCGGGAACGCTCACCCGGAAGTCGGCTTCCGATCGCAGTTCGTCCAGATGGGTGTAATCGAGGAACGCGCCCATCTCAGCGGCGACGATCAGATCATCGGGCTTGCCGCCGGGCGGCATGGGCACGCGGGTGCGCACTTCGATGACGTTGGCGGCGATCGCTTCCAGCGCCTGGCCGCGAGCCAGACTCACCCGGTGGTTGCCGTCGAGGACGAAGTAGACGTCACCGATCTTGTAGACTTCGATGGGGGGCAGGTCGGCCACACTCGTCGCCGCCGAGGCGACGCTCACCCAGCGCTCCTCGTCTTCCTTGCTGCGCGGCAAAAAGGTGCGGGTGAAATCCTGATAACGGCCGACGCTGCCGACGATGGCGTCGAGGGGGATTTGCCGGACGCCAAGGCGGGAATGCCCGGCGATGCCCAGCTTGTCGATGACGTCATTGTAGGACAGCAGATCAACAGGATGGCCCGACAGGCGCGACAGCAGCACTTCCAGCGACGCCTGGCGATGGGCGCGATGAAATTGTGAGGCAACCTGTGTGCGGCGATCGTTCGGTCCCGAATCCATTGGGATCTAATGATAAACGATCCATGCATTATCGGGCAATGTTGTAGAGCAAGCTGCCGGCTTGCGGGCCGGGGAGAAGATTCAACCCTGACAGGTGGGCGACGACAAATTTCGTGGCCGGCAGAGTGCTCTTTGTCGCCCACCTGTCAGGTTTTTAATCAATGCGTGATCACCGCCGCGCGCTCATAGAGCATGGC
>DAOMSB010000069.1:0-15680 GCA_035446145.1 Promineifilum sp. (SeqCode)
TGGGTGTGATAGCCGCAATCGCGCCCGGCGCATGAGTTGCCGGCCATGTCGAGGGTGTAGCCAATGTTGCTCTCCGTGCCGATAGCCTGCCCCGCCGTGACCGTCTCCCCCAGCACCGGCGAATAGACCCCATGCATGTAGAGCGCCACATAGTAATCATTCTCGATCTGAATGAAGGTGTTGCTCCACTGATCGTAGCCCAGCCCGGTGACATTGCCGTTGATGATCGATTTAATCGTCTCGCCATTGCCGGCGGCGATGTCGATGGCCGCATGACCATAGGACGCGCCGTGGACGCCCTGAGTCAGGAAATATTCATCATACGGCAGGGCGATCGTCCCGTTCCAGGTCTCGGCCGGCTGCGGCGGCGCGGCCGTCGCAATGGGTGTGATCGCCGCCGGAACGGCCGTCATCACGACGACAGGCGTGCCCTCAGCGTTCGTCGTGGCCAACGCCGGGTCGCCCTCCCCCGCCCAGCCACGGACAATGTTGACCGCGAACAGCAACAACAGGGCCACCCCGGCCAGGCTCATTCCATCAATTCGTATGCGCATTTCAATCCATCAATATAAGAAAAGAAGGATCCACAGGTTTCACAAATTTCACAGATTTTCAGAGTGCCTCGCCGGCGCTTTGCGCCATCAGCCGGGTTCCCGTTCCCGTCAGGCCTCTGATTGGCCGAAACCTTCTAAATTATAGAACGTTTGTACTATTTTGCAACAAGTAATATGTCCTTTTTCTGTCCTTTTTTCGTCCAACCCGAAGTTACGCCGATCCCCAAAAACAAGTGACATTTATTCGCCCAAACCGTGACGTAGATCACTAATTGTTCGGGTGGCCATGCCCTATACTCCTCATAGACGCCGACGGCAGGCCGTGGGCGGTTGCCCCTCTGTCGCGTTTCGGCGCTGTCGATCGCAAACCATGCTATCCCGGATTCGGGCGTCAGCTCGATCTCCGGCGTGGAGCCAAACCGATGAAACGCATCTTCACCCTCTTGCCAATCGCTGTTCTCATCAGCCTGATCCTGATCCTCCCGGCCAACACGCAAGCCGAAGACGCCCCCAAGGTGCGGGCGGTGATGTTCTGGAGCGCCGGCTGTGGTCATTGCCACTATGTGATCACCGAGGTGCTCCCCCCACTCCAGAAGGAGTACGGCGATCAGCTTGAAATCGTGATGATCGAGCTTAACTCCGAAACGGCCGCCCGGCGCTTCTATGCCGCCGGAGCCGCGATGGGGATGGCCCCCGACGAGATGGGCGTCCCCATGATGATCATTGGCGAGCATCTGCTGTTTGGCTCCCAGCAAATCCCCGACGAGCTGCCCGGCCTCATCGAGCGCTATCTGGCCGAGGGCGGCGTCGACATTCCGGCCCTGCCCGGCATGGAAGGGTTGGCCCTGCCGGCCGCCGCGGCCGAAGGCAGCGCCGCAGAGCAAGCCGCCACTCCGTCAATCGAAGAGACCACCGGCATCTCCGGCAGCATTCCCGCTTTCGTCGTTCTCGTCAGCCTAAGCCTGGCCCTGATCGTCGTTGGGGTGCTATTGGCGATGGCCCGCCGGGGCAGCGCCACCCCGCCCACGGGCGGCTGGGTCTCGTGGGCGATCCCGGTGCTGGCGCTAATTGGCCTGGCGGTGGCCGCCTATCTGGCCTACATCGAGACGCAGGCGGCCGAGGCGGTCTGTGGGCCGGTGGGGGACTGTAACGCGGTGCAATCGAGCAGCTACGCGCGGGTGTTCGGCATCCCGGTCGGCATCATCGGCATCGCGGGCTATCTGGGCATACTCGGCGCGTGGGTCTGGGGCCGATCGGGTAACGCCACGGCGCGGCTGCTTCTGCTGGGGATGGCCGCCTTCGGCGTCGCCGCCTCCATCTATCTGACCTGGCTGGAGCTGTTCGTCATCGAGGCGGTCTGCATGTGGTGTCTCAGCTCGGCGGTCATCATGGGGTTGATCCTGCCGGCGGCCGCGGCCTGGCTGGCAACGGCATGGACGCCACCAAAGTCGAAATTGCGCCGCCGCCGCGCGACAGGCTAGGCTAATATGGAGTTGGGATTCGCCCTTTACGCGACCGCAGAGAGGCCGATTTAGGGGCGACAGACAGCCTGTCTCCCCGCGCCGGTCATTTATTGGCGGCGCTCATTGCCGCGCCAAGCGCCACGCCAACGGCGACGCCGATGGCTACGCCCATGGCGATGTTTTTGAAGGCAACGCCGAGCGCGGTGCCCAGACCTGCCCCCAGGGCGATTCCTATCCCCATATACTGCCCGCTCTGTACCGGCTTCTTGTCTCCGTCATCATCATTCTTTGACATGGTAACTCCTTCGGCCGATTGAGACCCGGCCCGTATTTGTCGGATGGTATCATGCATGGTTGCTGTTCGGCAATGGGGGCGGATCTGCCCTCTATCGAAATCCCGTCAAATCGGTTAAGATTCAAATAGCGCGGCGCTGCGTATACAGGACAAGTGCAAATTCAACACGCGCGTTCCCCCCAGGCCGCAGGCCCGGGTTATGAGGAACGCATCACACATCCTGTCGCACCGCATCGCGCCATTGAGCACGGTATGGATCAGATGACCGGCACAAGCGATGAGGAACTCATGGCCCGAGTCACGGCACGTGACCCGGATGCCTTCGAGCGCCTCTACGATCGCTACGCGCCGATCACGCTGGGCATTATCGTCAGAATCGTGCAAGATCGGGCGGAAGCAGAAGAGGTGCTGCAGGAATCGTTTTGGCGCGTCTGGAACCAGGCCGCGACCTTCGACCCCGCCAAGGGCCTGTTTCGCGCCTGGCTGTTCAGCATCGCCCGGCGACAGGCGCTCGACCTGCTGCGGCGGCGCAACGTGCGGCCGCAGGCGGCCCGCGATGAGAATGAGGAACGCCGCTTCGAGTTGACGCCCGCACCCGACAACGTGGGCGAAGCGGCCGAGCAGGCCATTGCCGCCGAACAGATGCGCGGAGCGCTGGGCCGCCTGTCCGGCGAGCAGCTCCAGGTGCTTGAACTGGCCTATTTCAAGGGGTTGACCCGACAGGAGATCGCCCGCACAACCGGCCTGCCGCTGGGCACCGTGCATACGCGCGCCCGGCTGGGGCTGCAGAACCTGCGCTCGTTCATGGGCGCGGCGAATGACGAGTAGATCATGGAACGCAATCAGCGTATCGAAGAAGAGCTTTTTCCGTTCTACGCGCTCGACGCCCTGACCGAAGAGGAACGGGCCGAGGTAGACGGCTATGTGGCCGGCAATCCGGCGGCGGCGGCGCGTCTGGCCGTGCTGATGCGGGACGCGGCCGACCTGACAATGGCGACGACCCCGCCGATCGCGCCCGCCCCCGCCGTGAAAGCCGGGCTGATGGCGCGCGTGGCGGCCGATGCCCGTCCAGCCACTCCCCAGGTCGCGGCCGCCGCGCCACCGCCCCGCCCCGCCGCCGAACCTCGGCCGGCCGCCGCGCGCCGTTCCTGGCGAGACTGGTTCACTTCCGGCCGACCGGCCATGGCGCTGACCGCCTTCGCCCTGGTAGCCCTCATCGTCTCGGCCGCGGCCGTCGCCCGCCTTTCCCGCCAAAATGCCGCCCAACAAGAGCAGATCGCCGCGCTGCAAGCCGACGACGCCGGTCTGCGCGCCCAACTCGACGCGCTGACGAACGAAAACGAGGTGCTGCGGCGCGGGCTGGCGGAACGTGAAGACCTGCTGGCCCAGTTCCGCCATCCCGGCATGAGAACGGTCGCCATCGGCGACGCCACCGGTGACCACCCCGCGGCCGTGGGCACGCTGACCACCGACATGGCTACCGGCGAGACCACATTGCGCGTCAGCAATCTGCCCCTGCCCTCGTCCGGCGACACCTACCAGGCGTGGGTCATCGTCGGCGAGACGCCAATCAGCGCCGGGATGTTCGTCGTGGATGCCAACGGCAACGGCACCCACATCCTGAGCGGCGAGCTGCCACCCGAGTTCGACGCCATCGGCGTTTCCATGGAGCCGGAAGGCGGCAGCGCCACCCCCACGCAGGGCAAAATTATCCTGCTCGGCCGCATGCTCTAGCCGCCAAACCAACCCTCGTCGTTTGTCGCCGGGCGCGCCCTTTCGAGGCGCGCCTTTTTTGTTGCCACGCCCGCGCTCCTGTCCGCACCCCAACTTGAATTTGCCGCCGATTTTTGATCTCCAACTCCATAAATGCAGGGAGCAACACGCTGCGTACTGTCTGTTAGCAGGCAGCGCCCCAATGCTCCAACGCCCAACGGCGCGCCGCCAGGAACAATATTGATAATCCACAGGCATACGATTCGGCCCATCGGCCGGAGGAGGTCAGGCAACAATCAGAATCAGGCAAACCGACATCCACCTTCGATTCATCCGTTTCATTGAACACACCCAAGCAGACAAGGAGATTCCGAGATGAACAAAGTTCGTACCTTTATCGTCATGGCCGTTGTGATGCTGGCCATGGTCCTCGGCCTGGCGGCGCTGGGCGCCGGAGCGGCCGACCATCTGGACGCGCCCATCGTCAAGCAGGACGGGCGGCTCGACATCAATGACGTCTACGCCTTTGTCCACGGCGACAACACCGTCCTCGTCATGACCGTCAACCCCGCCGCGGGCGTCCTCAGCCCCACGACCCTGCGCAGCACCCCCGGCACCCGCTATGAGTTCGCCATCGACAACGACGGCGATTACATGGAAGACGCAGTGTTGAAGCTGCGAGCCGACCGGCCGCAAAAGTCGGGACGCCAGCGCGTCCAGCTCTATTGGCAAGATGTGGATGCTGGAACCCAGCGTCGCATCGGCGCCGGTCTGAGCGATAAAAATCTGCCGCTGCGCACCGGTGGCTGGTTCTATGTCGGCCTGCGCGATGACCCGTTCTTCTTCGACCTGCAAGCGTTCCGCGACCAGATCGGCGGCGCGGGCGGCAGCCGTACCTTCTGCGACGGCAATGAGGTTGACTTCTTCGCCGGGCTGAACGGCACCGCCATCGTGGTCGAGATACCATCCGACCTTCTCGATAGCGACGACGGCATGATCAACGTCTGGGCGCGCACCGTGAATCGCATGACTGTCGTCGACCGCATGGGCAAGCCGGCGCTCAACACCGTCTTCATCGATGCGGCCGACAAGGACGCCTACAACGCCACCACCCCGGCCAACGATCCGGCGATGTGGGGCGACCGCTTCAAGGCGGTGCTGGGGCTGTTCGGCGGCTATGACGACGCCACGGCCGGCGTCATCACCGGCCTGTTGCTGCCCGACGTGCTCACCCTGGACACGAACTCGACCAACGGCTTCGTGGGCACCCTGAACGGCCGCCAGTTGGCCGAGGATGTGATCGACTTCGAGCTGACCGTCGTCACCGGCGGCCTCATCGGCGCGCCCGGCATCCCCGGCGACTGCGTGAACATGAACGACCAGCCGTTCATGACCAACTTCCCCTACCTGGCCGAGCCTAACAGCTAGGCATGGCCCAACAGGCATCTGCCTGAGCGGATCCACCGCGAGCCGGTTGCCCGCCGCCGACACGACGGGCAACCGGCCGCCAAGCGCCCCACGAGGCAAGGCGAATCGATCATGAGCACCGTATCCGAAAATCGCAAGCTGACCCTGCTGGTTCTCTTCACCGCCCTCATCCTGATTGCGTCCTACGCGCTGCGCGCCGGCAGCAACTTCACCGGCGTGCCCGCGCTGCTGGAGATGGTCCTGGGGCCGGGCGAGCCGCCAATCCCCGACATCATGTCCCCGGCGCAGCAGGTTGATTTCTGGACCAATCGGCTGGGGCCGAACACCCAGGATTACATCACCATGACCCACCTGGGCCAGGCCTACCTGCAGGAAGCGCGCGAGACGGGGGACGCCGCCCTGTATCAACGCGCCGAGGAATCCTTTCGCAAGGCGCTGGAATTCAACCCCAAGTATGAACCGGCCAAGGCGCTCATCGGCAGCGTATTGATCGGCCAACACGCCTTCGCCGACGCGCTGACCTTCGCCCAGGCGGCGCTGGCCACCAATCCCGACGAATATCAGGCACTGGCCGTCGCCGGCGACGCCAACCTTGAGCTGGGCAGCTACCCGGCGGCCGAGGAAGCCTATCGCCACTTGCTGCAGAAATATCCCGGCGGCGCGATCTACAGCCGGATGGCGCGACTGGTCTGGCTCCAGGGGCGGCCGGATGAGGCGATTGACTGGATGAAAAAGGCGGCCGATGAAACACTCGCCCTCGACATCGGCGGCGAGGAATTGGCCTGGTATCGCTTCCAGTTGGGCGAGCTATATTTCAACACCGGCGACCTGCGCAATGCCGAAAAGTGGTATCACGAGGCCGACCAGGCATTCCCCGGTCACTATCTGGCCCAGAGCGGGCTGGGCAAGATCGAGGCGGCGCGGGGCCATCTCGATGAAGCCATTGCCCGCTACACAACGCTGGTGGCGCGGCTGCCGCAGCCCAACTTCGTCGCCTTCCTCGGCGATCTCTACGCGCTGCAAGGCGACACGGCTGCCGCCCAGGCGCAATATGATACGGTGCTGTTCATCCAGCAGCTGGATGTGGCGCAACAGGTTCTCTATAACCGACAGATGGCCGTCTTCTTCGCCAATCATGCGCTGCAAGCCGACACCGCGCTGGCCTATGCCGAGGCCGAACTGGCCGCCCGGCAGGACATCTACGCCTATGACACGCTGGCGTGGGCGCTCTATCGCGCCGGCCGCTACGACGAAGCCCGCGTCGCCTCTGATAAAGCGCTGGCCCTCGGCACGCAGGACGCGCTGCTGTTCTACCACGCAGGGATGATCGCCGCCGCGCGCGGTGACGTCGCCGCCGCCAGGGAGTATCTCGGCCGCGCGCTCGATCTGAACCCGTGGTTCGACTTGTTGCAGGCCCAAACCGCCCGCGAGACGCTGGACGGGCTTGAGGGGTAACGGCTAACTACAAATCTGTCAGGAAACTGGAGATCATGATGAAAGGGCAATCCATCATTCGCAAACGCATCATTCGCCGGGCGCTTCCCGTGCTGCTCGCCCTGCTGGCCCTCAGCGTGGCCGGCATCGTCGCTGCCCACCCGCTGGGCAACTTCACCATCAGCCGCTATAGCGCCCTGACGCTGCGCGCGGCCGCCGTCGATATGCTCTATATCATCGACATGGCCGAAATCCCCACCTTCCAGGAGCGGCAGGCCATGGACGCCGACGGCGACGGGACGGCCTCGGCGGCCGAAGAAGACGCCTGGGTCGAGCAAACCATCGCCGATCTGGCCGCCAATCTGCGCCTGACGGTCGACGGCGCGGCCGTTGCCTTGTCGCCCACATCCCACGCCCTCAGCTTCCCGCCCGGCCAGGGCAATCTGGAGACGCTGCGACTGGAGATCAGCCTGTCGGCCGCCCTGCCCGCCGTCGACGGCGACGCGCCGCGCGCGCTGGCCTATGAGGACGGCAATTTCGCCGGGCGACCGGGCTGGCAGGAAGTGATCGCCACCGCGGCTGACGGCTCGCTGCTCGATTCGTCCGTGCCCGCTGCCGACCTCAGCGACCAATTGCGCAACTATCCGGCCGACCTGCTGACGGCCCCATCGGCCGTCAATCGGGCCGAGATGCGCTATGCACCCATGGACGGCGCAACGACCGGCGACCGGCAGCCGACGACAATGGGCGGGCAGCAAGCCGCCGCAGCCGCCAATCGCTTCGGCCAGGACGAGTTCGCCAACCTGCTCAACCGCACGCTCGACACGCCGGGGGCGCTGCCGGCGGTGCTGCTGCTGGCCGTTGCGTTGGGCGCGGCCCACGCGCTGACGCCCGGCCACGGCAAAACCATCGTCGGGGCCTATCTCGTCGGTTCGCGCGGCAAGGCTCGCCACGCCGTGTTCCTGGGCCTCATCACCACCATCACCCACACGGCCGGGGTTTTTGCCCTGGGCTTTCTGGTGCTGGCCGCTTCCGAATTCATCCTGCCGGAGAAGCTCTATCCCTGGCTGGGCGTGTTGTCGGGGCTGCTGGTGGTTTTCATCGGCGCGTCGATTTTGCGCGGACATCTGCGCAACCAGCTGGCGCTGCGCCGCGGCCTGGCCGGGGCGGATGAGCAATATCACTTCCATTTCGGCAAGGGCCACTCTCATGGGCCGGACGACCACCATCATGGCCCACACAGCCACGACCATCACGACCACGGCCATGCCCATGCCCACGGCCGGCAGCAGGCGACAAGTTCAGCCAATGCGGCCGTCACGATGGCCCCGGCGCGCTCGTTGGCTTTTGCCGGAGCCATGCAGCCGGCGGCCGTCGCCCCTTCCCCCCTGGTCGCCCATGACCATGACCATGACCATGCCCATGACCATAGCCATACCCACGATCATGAGCATCAAGCCGACCAATCACCTCTGCCCACCGACCACGCGGCCGAGCCGCTTAGCCGGCGCAACCTGCTGGCGTTGGGCATCTCCGGCGGCATCTTGCCCTGCCCCTCGGCGCTCATCCTTATGCTCAGCGCCATCGCCCTGCATCAGGTGGGGCTGGGGATCGTGCTGATCGTCGCCTTCAGCGTCGGGCTGGCGGGGGTGCTGACCGGCATCGGCCTGTTCATGGTCTATGCCGGGCAGCTGCTGGAGCGCCTGCCCATCCGCCACACGGCTATGACCACCCGCCTGCTGCCGATAGCCAGCGCGACATTCATCACCGTCGCGGGGTTGCTGATCACGCTCAAGGCGCTGGGAGAGGCGGGGGTGATTTAGTAGGAGAAGGGGAGAAAGGGAGCCCCCTGCTCCCTTTCTCCCGTGCGTGTTCCTTCCTCACGCGCCTCTCAATAGGCGCGCGCGAAGTAGACCCGCTCGCTCGCCGGTCGGCCGCAATAGATGCAAGCGCCATGCTCATCGGGCTGATTGGCCGGGATGCAGCGCGTTGTCGCCCGCGTCTCCTCTTTGATTTTGGCCTCGCACTCGGCGCGGCCGCACCACCACGCATACGCCCAGCCATCGGCGATGATCTGCCTGAATTCGTCGTAGTTGGCGGGTTCATGGATATGGGCATCGCGGTATTCGGTAGCGCGCTGGAGAAGGCTGCTTTGGATCGCCACCAGAAGCTGCTCCACTTCCACCACGAGGTTTGCCTGCGGGATAAAGGATTTGCCTTCCTTGCCCAACCGGTCGCGTCGGGCCAGGGCGACGGACTTGTTTTCCACATCTCTTGGCCCAATCTCGATCCGCACCGGCACGCCGCGCATCTCCCAATCGTTAAATTTGAATCCGGGACTCACATTGTCGCGGTCATCCAGTTTGACACGGACGCCTGCCGCCTTAAGCTCCGCGAAAATGCGATCGGCAGCTTCCATCACCGCGGCCTGTTCGGCATCGCTCTTGAAGATCGGGACGATCACCACCTGAATCGGCGCGAGGCGCGGCGGCAGGACAAGGCCCTGGTCGTCGCCATGAACCATGATGATCGCGCCGATCATGCGGCTGGAGATGGCCCACGAGGTCGTCTCGCAATATTGCAGGGTGTTGCTCTTGTCCAGATACTGGATGTCGAACGCCTTGGCGAAGTTGGGGCCGAAGTAATGGGAAGTGCCCGCCTGCAGGGCGCGCCTGTCCCACATCATGGCCTCGATCGATGAGGTGATCTGCGCCCCCGGGAAGCGTTCGGAGTCGGTCTTGCGCCCTTTGATGACCGGAATAGCCGCTTCTTCGAGCGAGAACTTCTCGTAGATGTCGAGAATACGGAGCATCTCCTCCTGGGCTTCCTCGGCGGTCGCGTGGGCCGTGTGGCCTTCGTGCCAATAGAACTCGGCGGTGCGCAGGAACAGTTTCGTGCGCAGCTCCCAACGCAGGACCGAACCCCACTGAACGATCAAAACGGGCAGGTCGCGCCAGGATTTGATCCATTTGGAATACATGTAGCCGAACATCGTCTCGGATGTCGGGCGAACCACCAGTTTCTCTTCGAGTTCCTCACCTCCGCCATGGGTGACGATGGCCAGCTGCGGCGAGAATCCTTCGACGTGTTCCTTTTCCTTTTCGAAGAACGACAACGGGATCAGGGTCGGGAACGCGGCGTTGACGTGACCTGTTTTCTTGAACTCCGCGTCAAGCCAGGACGAAATGTTCTCCCACAACGCCCAGCCATACGGTCTGACGACCATGCAGCCGCGCACCGGGGCGTAGTCGGCCATTTCGGATTGAAGGACGAGCTGGTTATACCATTCCGAGAAATCTTCGTTTCGACCGGGGAATGTCTTGTTTGCCATATTCGCTTTACGATTTACCTTTTAGTAGCATATTAACTTGCCATTTGATGGTACCCTATCCGGTGCCGAATTCAAATTGCGGGTTAGACATGCCCCCGGTGATTTATGCTTGCGGAACGCCTCTACCACGTCAGCGACCAGCCCGACATCATCCGGTTCGCGCCGCGGCCGGCCCGCCCCGGCCACCCCAATGACCCCGGCCGGCCGGTCGTCTGGGCCGTCGGCGAGCGGCCGCTCCACAACTACCTGCTGCCGCGCGACTGCCCCCGTGTTACATTATCGCGGCTGCCGAATCATCATCCACAACCGCAATGGATGCCCCGGCACGTCACCCTCGTGGGCCACGTCGAAGCCATGCTTGCGATAGAAGGCGACATTGCGCTCGCTCTCGGTCAGCAGATAACAGGGGAAGCGCTCGTCGTCCGCCCGATTCAGGATCGGCGCGAGGAGTTGGCCGCCCAGCCCCTGCCCCTGCCGCTCCGGCCGAATGCCCAGCACCCACAGCTCCCAATAGAGCGAATCGCCCAGCAAGCGCTGCTGCACGCCGTCGCCGTAGGTCACATAGGCCATGAATCGCCGTCGCGCCGCGGCCGGGAACATCGCCACGGCCCGATGGAAGGCGAAGCCGATGCGGGCGCTGTCGCCGAAGGCGACGGGATGGCGGCCGGGCGGCATCCACAGGGCCACACCGTCGGCCTCGGCGGTGGTGTAGACGTGGCCGTGGAGCATCGCATTGCGCAAGATCGCCCGCCAGAACGGGGGCAGATAGCGCGCGCGATCCTTGGCCGCGGGGAAGGCGTAGGTGTAGATCGGGTCGGCGTCGAAGGCGGCCGTCAGCGTGGCCGTGGCCGCGTCGAGTTGGGGAGGAAGGAGGTGGGTGATCATGGGGAAGTGGTCGGTAGGTCAGTAGATCAGTGGTCAGTGGGTCAGTAGATCAGTGGCCGCATCATGGTGATGCTCACCCGCCCAGCTCCCGCGCGTAGCTGAGTTCGTGGCCGGTTTGATGGAAGCCCAGCGCCTCGTAGATCGCGACCGTCGCCGCCGAATCGCCCCACGATTCCAGCCGAACCGGTTGCGCCCCCTGCGCCCGCAGCCAGTGGGCAGCAGTCAGGGCCAGCGGCGCGTGCAGACCCGCATCTCTGGCGGCGGGAATGACGCCCGGCTGATCGAGGATGTGGGGCGATGTGTTATCCGCGGCCGCCTTCGCCCGGCATTGGGCAACCGCCTTGCCGGCCGAATCCCGCACGATGAATATCCCGGCCGGATCGAACTGCTCCAGTATTCCGGTCAGATGGGTCTCGTCCATCGCGCCGGGGAAGTTCTCCCAATGCCCCCACAAATCCCCAAAGGTACGGTTGCACAACTCCACGTAGCCGGGGAGATCGGGCGAATCGGCGTAGGTCGCCACGCTGTAGCCGGCCGGCCAGAGCGGCGGCGGCAGCGCCACAGCAGCCGGGGCAACGAGCGCCCAGACGTCGCCGCGAAAGCGAAAGCCCTGCGAGAGCAGAAAGCGCAGCCCGTCCTGATTGGCGGCATCCACGTCGATGGTCAAATAGCGCGCCCCCAGATCGGTGGCCTTTTGCACCATCGGATCGATGAGGCGGCGGCCGATACCTTCGCGACGCCGGGCCGGATGAACCCGCACGTCGCCGTAGCAGCGTTGGGGCATCTGGTGGAAGACGACGCCATAGCCCGCGAGGCGCCCCGGCTCGTCCGGCGCGACGGCATCCGGCGCGACGGCATCCGGCGCGACGGCCACCCAACGGTAGAGGCCGGGGACGTCGAGCATGCTCTCCAGCCGCTCGACGGTGAGCGATGGCTCGCGTCCTTCGGCCGTCTCAACGGCGTTGACCAGATCGACCAGGGGGATGAGATCGGTGGTGGGCCGAAACGGTCGAACAAGGTTGGCGTTCAACTATTTTTCCTTGCGCGCGATTGCAAAAAGGTGGGCGGTGCGGGAGGGTTGCTCGTCGAGTCCGCGCGATTCCCAACGGTTGATGAGATTGCCGGCCATCGCCTTGGCCGTAGTCAACGGCCGGCGCGGGGAGAATGAACGCACGTCGCGCCTGACCTTGCCGTAAAGAACCGGCAGAAAAGGCGTCATCATGCTGTAGACCAGCTCGTATGGCGTCATGGAATGACCTGTCTATCGTTGATCCGGATGAATGATACCACTCTCACCACTTCCCATCCATTATCTCCCCGACCACCGTCTCCAGGTCAAGCGCCGCCCCCGCCGCCAGCCCGGCCTCAACCTCCTCCGGCGGCAGACCCAGCCGGGCGATCTCCTCGTTGATCTCCCGCATAACCTGATAATCCAGCGCCGGATGGGCGCGGGCCAGGCCGAAGAGGAGCAGCCCTCGCGCCTTCTCGCCCGCCTCGGCCATGATCTGGCCGTGGAGAAAGACCGCCCACAGAACATCGGGCAGGGCGCCGAGCGAGCGGGCCAGCTGCAGGGCCTCGGAGGCGCCGCGGCGGGCGGCGGCGACGTCGCCCAGCTTCAGCTCAGCCTGGGCGACGTTGCCGAACGCATTCATGATATGCACCGGCATGTCCATTTCTCGCACCCGTTCTTCGGCTTGTCGGCCGTAAGTTCGTGCTGTGGCGTAGTCGCCCAGCCGGTAGGCGAGCTCGCCGAGGCCGAGAAGCGCCAGGCCTTCGCCATACAGATGGTTAGTCCGGCGGGCCGCCTCCAGGCTCAGCAGAAAATATTCCTTCGATCGTTCCAGCTCGTGGCGCTCGGCGGCGACAGCGCCAAACGTAAAAAGGATCATACGCTCGCCGGCCAGATCGCCGTCAGTCCGGCTGGCCGTCAGCGCCTCCATAGCCCGGCTCTCGGCTCCATCCAGATCGCCCATGGCAGACAACACCTGGGCCGCCGTGTCCAGCAAAATTAACAGTAACCGCCCGCCTAGAGGGCGGCCCAACCGTAGCGCTTCTTCGACCAGCGCCAGCGCATGGCTGTAGTCGCCCTGGACCCTGGCGTTATAAGCCAGTCCGCCCAACGCTTCGGCTTCCCGGGCGCGGTTGCCACTGGATCGCGCCCCGACCAGCCCGCGCTCCAGCGCTGCCTTGGCCGCCGCGTAGTCACCCAAAGTCCGACTTGCGCGGCCGATGCTGATCAGCGCGGCGTCGACGGCCGGGCCGTCACGCTCACCGGCCGCCTCGCGCAAGGCCAACGCCCGCTCCAGCGTCGTCTGCGCCACGAGGTTCGCGCCGGCCTGCATCGCCTCGTCCCCCGCCCGCTCCAGCAGCGCCGCCGCCCGCAGCCCCTCCCCGGCCTGGATGTAGTGCTCGGCGATGAGGGTCAGGTATTCGCTCAGCCGCTCGCCGGCGTGGGTTTCCAGCCAGCGGGCGGCCCGGCCGTGGTAGGCGGCCCGCCGATTGAGCAGCACCGTCTCATAAGCCACATCGCGCAGCAGGACATGCTTGAAGATGTACTCGTTCGTCCCGGCGAAGGCTGAGCGCTCGCGGCGAAAGATGAGTTCCCGGCCGCGCGCCGCCTCCAGCGCCGGCGTGACAGTCTCGCGTTCGACCTCCAGCAAGTCGGCCACGGCGTCGTCCCAGAACAGCCTGCCGACGACCGACGCTCGCTGCAACGCCTCGCGCTCCAGCCGCGGCAGCCCGTCCAGTCGCGCCTGCAGCAGCGCCGTCAACGTCGGCGGCACCTTGAGCGTGGCCAGCTTGTCCGCGCGCACCCGCCATTTCTCTTCCGCAGCAGGGGAGCCGGGGAGCAGAGGAGCCGGGGAGAGAGAGTCATCCCCGCTCCCTATCCCCACTGCTCCTCCGCGCTCGATAATTCCCTGCTCAATGAGCATCTTGACCATCTCTTCGACGTAGAATGGATTGCCTTCGGCGGCGTCGGTGATCAGATCGCGCAGGCTATCGGGCACTTCGTCGACGCGCTTGAGGATCTCATCCACCAGCGCCCGGCTGCTGCGCTTGGGCAGCGGCATCAGCGAGATACGACGAAAGACCGTCCGCCCCTCGTCCCAGTTCGGCCGCCGCTCGAACAACCTCGATCGGGTGACGGCGACGAGAAGCAGACGCGCTTCCGGCAAGGCCGTCGCCAGATAGACCGCCAAATCCAGCGACGAATCGTCGGCCCAATGGACGTCCTCCAGGAAGATGACCGTCGGGCTGTCCGCGGTCAGGGCGCGGAAGTAGCGCATCAGGAAAGCCCGCGCCGACTGCATCAGGCCGGAGTCGCCGAGCAAGCCCTGGACGGCCTCGCTGCCGGAAAAGTCGAAGCCCAGCCAGTACCCGACTATATCGGCCGAGTCCGGCTCCAGCGCCCCGGCCATGCCGCGGCGGAACTTGTCCAGGGCAGTGGCGATGGGATCGCTCTCCAGAATCTCGAAGCGGTTGGCGAACAGGTCGCGGAACAGGCTGTAGGCCACGTTCTGCGCGTTGGATGTAGCGCGTCCCTTGAAATACCAGATCATCTCCGGCCGCATTTCGATCCAGTTTTCAAACTCGTACAGCAATCGGCTCTTGCCCACCCCCGCCTCGCCGACAACGACCGCCATGCGCGTCTCGGCCGACTCCATCACGTCCAGGTAGGTGTTCTTCAGCGTTTCCAGTTCGGCGTCGCGGCCGATCATGCGCGTCTCGACACCCTCCACGCCGCGCGTGGCCATGCGGAAGGCCCTCGGCTTGGCCCGCTGCACCACATAGGTCCGCACCGGCTCGGCCTTGCCCTTGATGCTGAGAGGGTCCTGCGGCAGGACGTCGAAGATGCCGCGCACCTGGCTGTAGGTGTCGTGGCCGATGAGGATGCCGCCGACCGGCGCGGCGTGTTCCAGTCGCGAAGCCACATTGACCGCGTCGCCCATGGCCGTGAACTCGGCCGTCGTGCCCATCGCGCCGAGCACCACCGGCCCGGTGTTGATGCCGACGCGCATGGCCAGGGTCATGCCGCGTGTCTCGCAGAAACGGGCGACGGCCGCCTGCATCGCCAGGGCCGCCCGCACCGCCCGCTCCGGGTCGTCCTCGCGGGCTGTATCCGCGCCCCACAGGGCCATGACCTCATCGCCGATGTGCTTGTCGATGCGGCCCTCATGGTCGGTGACGGCCCTGTCGACCTCCGCCCACAATTCGTTCATGACCCCGGCCACGACTTCGGCATCCATCGTCTCCGACATGGCTGTGAAGCCGGAGACGTCGGCGAACAACACTGTGGCCTGCTTGCGCTGCTGTTGGGATTGGCTTCGGGATTCGAGGGCGGCCAGCTTTTCACGAGCCGGGCCAAGTATGGCCTCGACCATTTCGTCGCCCAGGGTGGCTCGCTGGGCTTCCAGCGCGGCAATTCCGGCCTCCAATTGCGCTCTCTGCTCGTCCGATGATGGCATGATGGTTCCTCCAGTCAGCGACTGGAGAAATTATAGATCGTGTGCCATGCTTTAGTAAAGATCATGCACGGTCGTCTGGAAGAGCGCACGTTAACAGCTATTGCCGGACTC
>DAOMSB010000070.1:0-15160 GCA_035446145.1 Promineifilum sp. (SeqCode)
TGGGGCCGAGCAAGATGGGCATCCATGTGGCCCGGCCCAACAGCGAGGCGATCATGGAGTTCGTTCGCGCCGCCCACCCGGCCGTGGTCAAGGGGGTTGACGACCTCGGCTTTCTGGCCGAGGTGAAGGCCGTTTCGCCCCGGACGGTGACGGTCGGCCGCTTCTCGGTGGATCCACAGGACTACGACGGCGAGCCGGAAGCGGCCGCGGCGGCTCTGGTGGCCAGGCAACTGCCGCAGATGTTGCTCAACCCGGCTGTCGATTACTGGGAAGGCTGGAACGAGCCGGACCCCAATCTCGACCGGATGGACTGGTACGCCCGGTTCGAAGCCGAGCGCGTGCGCCAACTGGCCCAACACGGGCTGCGCGCGGCCGTGGGCGGCTTCTCCGCCGGCGTGCCCGAGCTGAACGAGTTCGAGTTGTTCGTCCCCGCCATCGAAGAAGCACAGCGCCACGGCGGCATCCTGACCCTGCACGAATACGCCGCGCCCGACATCACCTTCCTGTATGGCGACCCGTTGCCCGGTTATCCGACATACCCCGATCGCGGGCCGCTCATGTTTCGCTATCGCTGGTTCTACCGCGACATACTGGAGCCGCGCGGGCTGGTCGTGCCGCTGGTCATCTCCGAGGCGGGGATCGACGGCATACTGGGCAATCGGCCGGGGCCGGACGGATTGGGCTGGCAGGATTTTCAGGCGTTCTGGGTGGAGCAGGGCTGGGGGCCGGACGGGCAGACGGCCTTCCTCAATCAGTTGCAGTGGGTGGACAATGAGGCCCGACAAGACCCCTACGTGATCGGCTACGCCCTGTTCACCGCCGGGGGCGCCCGCGCCTGGACGGCCTATGAACTGGCCCCGTTCCTGCCGCGTCTGGCCGAATATATCGTCAGTCAAAAGCAGTAGCGCAGACATTCCTGTCTGCGAGAGGACGCAATCACGAACGATTGCGCTACAATCCGGCTCAATGTCGAGAGCGAATTACAAACATTGAGGCGAAGCGGCGGCCCGGCGGCCATTGCTTCGCCCAAACTCCATCAACTATCCGTGTCCACTTCCACCCCCGAACCATCCACCCGTCGATTCATGCTGATCGCCGCCGCCATCATGCTGCTGGCTCTGGCGCTGCGCCTGCGCGGGCTGGACACGACCGCCCTGTGGGGCGATCAGGCGTTCACGCTCAACGCCGCCATGCGCTGGGTCAACGGCGGCGACATGCCACTGGCGGCCAACAAGTCGTCGGTCGGCTTCGTCAACCCGCCGATGATCGAATATCTCTATGCGGCGGCCCTGTGGCTGTGGCGCGACATCCTGAGCGTCTCCTGGCTGACGCTGCTGGGCGGGCTGGCGGCCGTCGCCGTCACCGGCTTCGTCACCGCGCGCCTCTTCGGCCGTCGCGCCGGGTTGTGGGCCATGCTGGCCTTCGCCGTCGCGCCCTGGGCCGTCTACTGGAGCCAGCTCATCTGGAACCAGACGATGGTGCCGCCCTTCGCGGCATTGGCCCTCGGCGGGCTGCTGCTCTACCTGGCCGATCGGCCGCGATGGCATTATCTGGTCATCAGCTTCGTCGCCGCCGCCATCATGACCCAGGTGCATCCCGGCTCGGCCGTCCAGTTGGTGACTATTGCCCTGGCGCTGCTGCTCTTCCGGTGGCGCGTGCGATGGCGACACGTGCTGGTCGGGGCGCTGGCGTTCGCCGCCCTCTATCTGCCCTATCTCGTCTACCAGATCGGCACCGGCTGGGCCGATCTCGGCGCTATGGGCGACATAGCCGGGCAGGAGTCGGCCTTCAGCGGCGCGGCGGCGCTGCTCAGCCTCGACCTGATCCGCGCCCAGGGCTTGCTTCGCGCCGTGCCGGGGGTTGTCGCCTTCGACAATTTGGCGACGGCCCTGTTCCTGGCAGCGCTGGGGTTGGTGGTGTGGCGCTTGTGGCGCAATGCCGGCCGGCGCCTCCCGGATTCACCCCATTCCACCCCGGACTCACTCCCACAGCCATCGGAGCGGATCGCCCTCGCGGTCCTGCTGCTATGGTTCTTCATGCCGCTGCTGTTTTACCTGCGCTCTTCGGTCTACCTGCAGAACTACTATCTCCTCAGCCAATGGCCGGCCCACTTCATGATCCTCGGCATCGGCCTGGACACGGCCCGGCGCGCGGCCGCGGGAATGGCGGCGCAAGCCACGAGACCCGCCAAACGACAGGCCTGGGCAGTGGTCGGGCTAATACTGCCGGCGCTCTTTCTGCTCTCGGCCGCGTATCAGGTGTTCTTCTCGCTGCGCTATCAGGACGCGCGCGCCGCGGGGCATGACTCGCTGATGCAGGTGCGCCACGCGCGAGCGATGATCGCCATGTCGCGCCGGCTGCTGACGGAGCATGAGGGTTGGCGGCTGGTGGGCCTGGGTCATGGCCATCAGGCGGACAACTCCGACTTGGCGCTGCTGCAAGAGTTCGTCGATCCCCGGCGCGTTCTGCTGGCCGACAGCGAGTTGGCGCTGCCCCTGCCGCGGCCCTATGCCTTCCTGTTGAACACCCGGCCCGGCAGCCTGGCCGCATACACCTTGAACGACCTGGCCTATCCTGTGCCGGACGCAAATATCCAGGTCGGGGACGCCACATGGCAATTCTACGAATGGACAGAGCCGGAGCAGGGCACAAGCAGCCCACCGGCGGCGAGCTGGGCGCTGGGGCTTGACCTGGCCGGCTATTTCCCCGGCGAATTCGTTCCGGGGCAAGAGACGATCGTCGTCCTCACCTGGGACATCAATGGCCCACCGCCGGATGCTCTCTATCACTTCGGCGTCTACCTGTTGAACGAGCGGGATGAAGTCGTGGCCCAGCATGACGGCCCCGGCTTCGACAGCGCCCAGTGGCGCGCGGGCGACCGGTTCATCACCTATCACCGCCTGGCCCTGCCGCCCGACCTGCCTCCGGGAACCTATCGCGTCGCCGCGGCGTTATATAGCTGGCCCGATCTCGTTCGCGCCGAGCTGCGCGACGGCGGCAACACCGCCTATTTGCAAACGATCACGATCAGCGCTCCCTAAGCCCATGGCCTGAGGGCCGATTGGAGTAGCTGCTCGATGAGCGGCTATGGCAAGTTGCCGTCCTATCGGCTATAGTGGATAAGCTAGGGATTATTTCGGGCTGCCCTGAAATCGAAGCGGTAATACGATATTGTTATGAACGCAGAAGATGATCTCCTCGTAACCCCAACCGACTCCAACCGCGCCTGGCGTTTCGACCTGGTGCTGCCGGTGCTTCTCCGCCCGCGCGCCACGCTGGCCCGCATCGTCGCCAATTCCCATCCCACATGGCGCACGCCGCTGGTTCTGCTCATGCTGGCCGCTGCCGGCAACGCGCTGGCCGCCGGGACGATCAAGGCCGCCGCGGCCGCCGCCGGCGAGATCACCTTTCCGCCCGGCTTCGAGTATTACACGCCGGAGCAACAGGCCCAGTTTCAGCAGGCGGCCACGGCCACCAATAACACGACCTTCAACTACCTGCTGCCCGCCCTCGGCGCGGTGCTGAGCGTCATCATCGTCTGGTTTCTCATCGGCTGGCTGATGCACCTCATCCAGACGCTCTTCGGTGGCCGGGGAACCAGTCGAGCCTCGCTCGACATCGCCGCCTGGTCGGGGCTGCCGCTGCTGGTGCGCTATGTCGTGCAGATCGTCGTGATGCTCACGTCCGACCAAATGATCGCCGGGGCGGGCCTGTCGGGCTTCGCGCCCGCGGGCGAGGGTCTCGGCAACGCCCTGCTGGCCGGAATCCTGTCCCATATCGACATTTATCTCATCTGGCAAGTCGTGCTGCTCTATCTCGGCCTGCGCCTGAGCAGCCAGTTGCCACGCGCAAAAGGCTGGCTGACGGTGCTGTTGACCGTGATCATCATGCTGGCCCTGCGAGCGTTGCCCGCCGCGCTGCTGGCCCAGTTCGGCGGCCTGACGGTGATCCAGCCGTTCTTCTAGGCGATTGCCCTTCATATGGACACCACCCGGAACAACGGAGCGGCCGCCGTAGACGACGCGAAGGTCGAGAACGGAACATCGCCCACCGGCGCGGCCGCGTCGTTCATCGCCACCAGCGGGCTGCGCAAATCGTTCCAGATGGGCACGACGATGGTCCACGCGCTGGCCGGCGTCGATATGACCATCGAAGCGGGCACGTTCCAGTCGATCATGGGGCCGTCGGGTTCCGGCAAAAGCACCCTGCTCTATCTGTTGGGCGGGCTGGATCGGCCGACGGCGGGGCGCATCATCGTCGGGGGTCACGCCCTGGAGCAGCTCGACGAGAACGCCCTTGCCACCTATCGTCGCCGCTTCGTGGGCTTCATCTTCCAATCTTTCAACCTGATCCCCAGCCTCAGCGCGTGGGAAAACGTCGCCTTCCCGATGCGTTTCGCCGGCATCGCGCGCGGCGAGCGGCAGCGCCGGGCGTTCGAACTGCTGGAGCGCGTGGGGCTGGCCGACCGGCGAAACCACAAGCCCACCGAGCTATCGGGCGGGCAGCAGCAGCGCGTCGCCGTCGCCCGCTCGCTGGTCAACGAGCCGCGCCTCATTCTGGCCGACGAACCGACCGGCAATCTGGACACGACCAGCGGCCAGAGCATCATGGACCTGCTGGCCGAGCTGCACCGCGACGGCCGCACCGTCCTGGTCGTCACCCACGACCCGCGCATGGCGGCCTATGCGACCCATCAAATCTTCCTGCTTGACGGCTGCGTCGTCAGCGAGGAAAAATATCGCGAAGTGGCGGGAGTCGCCCCAATCGGGGCCGCATAACGGTCGCCGACCGGCCTGCTCCCGCTTGAGATAAGTTATGAGTAATCGTCACGAATTAACCAGCAAACTCGTTTTCCGCTTGGCATGGCTGGCGGTCGTCGCCCTGTTGGCGATTCTGATCGCCGTGCCCGCTCTGGCCCAGCCACCGACCGGGACGCCCGCCGCCACCGGCCAACCCGCGGCCGGCGCGCTCACGATCACGGCCGTGCAGCCCGGTACCCTCATCAACGACTCCGAAGTGGAGATCATCATCACCGGCGCCGGCTTTGTCGACGGCACGGTGGTGGTCATCGACAATTTCGGCGGGCTGCAAACCGCCTTCGTCAGCGCCAACGTGCTGCGCGCCATCGTGCCGCCCGGTTTGCCGGCGGGCCAATACAGCGTGCGCGTGGTGAATCCCGACGCAACCACGGCCGAGGCGCCCAACGCCCTGCAGATCGTCCTGCCTGCCGGGCCGACTGCCACGCCCGCGCCGAGCAGCACCCCCGCGCCGACCGCCTTCGTGCGGCCGCTGCTCGTCGTCAGCTCCTATGGGGCCAGCGCGCCGCAGATCACGCCCGGCCAAAATCTGGATTTCGAGATGACTATCGCCAATGCCGGACAGGCGACGGCCACCAACGTCGTGGCCACGTTCACCAGCGGCGATTTCATCGCCCGCGACACCGGCGGCGTACGCGCTCTGGGCAACCTGGCCCCCGGTCAGACAGCCCGCTTCTGGCAGCCGCTCTTCGCCACAGCCGACTTGCGCGGGCGTTCGACGGCCGTGCTGAAGGTCGTCGCCACCTATACCGACGTCAACGGGCAATCCTATGATTCGACATTTGAGCTGACCTTCCCGGTCGTTCCGTCGGGCGGCGGCGGTGGCCCGGCAGCCACGGCCACCCCTACGCCGACCACGACCCCGACCCCCGGCCCGCGCCAGCGCCCGCAGCTGCTCGTCACGTCCAATGAGACCGACCCCGCCAAATTGCAGCCGGGCAACCAGTTCGTCCTGAATCTGACCGTCGAGAACCTCGGCGAGGCCAACGCGCGCAACGTCACGCTCATTCTGGGCGGCGGCGACAGCAGCAGCCCCACCGTCGACGGCACGCCGGTTCCGGGCGGCGGCCTGGCCGGCGCCGGCGGCTCGTTCACCGATTTCGCGCCTATCGGCTCGTCGAACATCAGCCGTCTGGGAAACCTGGGCGTGGGCGAGAGTCGTCCGGCCGCGCTGCAACTGATCGTCAACACCACGACGAAAGCCGGCGCCTACCCATTGAAGGTGTCGTTCGTCTATACCGACGACAAGGGGGCCAACTACGTCGATGACCAGGTGATCACCCTGCTCGTCTACCAATCGCCGCAGGTGGAAATGGGCTTCTACACCCAGCCGCCGCCCTTGTTCGCCGGGCAGCCGGGTGGCTTGCCGCTGCAGCTGGTGAACACGGGGCGCAATTCGACCATCTTCGGCAACTTCACCGTGACGGCCGAGAACACCGAGTTGGCCAACAACGCCATTTTCGTCGGCGCGCTGGAGCCGGGCGGTTTCTTCCCGCTCGACGCCATGATCACCCCCTTCGAGCCGGGGCCGCTCGAGCTGTTGCTCAGCGTCAGCTACACCGACGACTTCAGCCGCCCGGCGGTCATCACCCAAACCCTGTCTATCGACGTGATGGAGAGCATGCCGATCGAGGAGCCGCCCCTCGGCCCCGACGGTCTGCCCATTGAAGACGGCGGCGCGGGCGGTGGCGAGTTCCCGCCGGGAGAGGCGCCCGGCGGCGAAGAGTCGCTGCTCGACCGGCTGTGGCGGTTCCTGCGCGGCCTGTTCGGCCTGGGCAGTGACCGCTCCGGCGGCGATGAGTTCGCGCCGGTCGCGCCGGAGATGCAACTGGAAGGCCCACCGGGATGAACTTCTTCGATTTGCTGACGCTCATCGGCTCCAACCTGTCCCGGCGCAAGGGGCGGGTGGCGCTGACCACCATCGGGGTCATCATCGGCACGGCGGCCGTCGTGCTGTTGGTGTCGCTGGGCGTGGGGCTGCAGCAAAACGCCGAAGCCCAACTGGGTGGCATCGGCGATCTGACGCGCATCATGGTCTACCCCGGCATGGGCGAAGGGGTGGTCGAGATCGGCCCGGGCGGCGTGCCGGGGCAGACCGTGCCGATCAACCAGGCCGCCATCGACACGATCGCCGCCATCCCCGGCGTGGCGGCCGTCATCCCGCAAGATTATCTCCAGAGCTGGGCCATCATTCGGGTCGGCCGCCTGGAAGGGGGCGGGCAGATCATCGGCGTCGGCACGGAAGACATGAGTCAATTGGGCGTAACGGCCGCTCAGGGCGAATTGCTGCTCAGTCGTGGAGAGGTGATCGTCGGCGCGCAGGTCGCCACCAACTTCTATGATCCCCGCGCGCGGCCCGGCCAGGAGCCACCACCCCCGCCGGACCTCTACGGCCAGACGCTCAACATTGAGCTGGTCAAGTATGCCGACGACGGCACGGAGATCCGCAAGAAGACCCGCGCGCGCGTCGTCGGCGTGCTGGAGTCGATTCAGGACGAACCGGACTGGTCGATCTTCATGACCATGAGCGAGCTGGACGGATATAACGCCTGGGTATCGGGTCAACGCATCGACCGCGATAAAAACGGCTACAACACCCTGATCGTCAAGGTGAGTGACGTCGATCAGGTGCTGGACGTGGCCGACCAGATCACCGCCCTGGGCTTCCAGGCGTGGTCACCGCAATCGTTCGTGGAAGGCATCAGCAGCTTCTACCTCGTGCTGCAGGTTGCCTTTGGCAGCATGGGCGCTATCGCCCTGCTGGTGGCCGCCATCGGCATCGCCAACACAATGACGATGGCCATCCTGGAGCGGACGCGTGAGATCGGCCTGATGAAGGCCGTGGGGGCCAATAACCGCCAGGTGTTGTCGATCTTTCTGGGAGAGGCGGCCGGTATCGGTTTTCTGGGCGGCCTGGGGGGCGTACTGATCAGCTGGGGGTTGGGCCAAATCCTGAACGTGCTGGTGCTCAGCTACATGGCCGGGCAGGCGGTTCAGACCGGGGGCATGCCGCCGACGGTGGCCGTCGTCACGCCGCTGTGGCTGCCACTGTCGGCGCTGGGATTCGCCACGCTGATGGGACTGGCGTCGGGGCTGTATCCTGCGCTCAGCGCGGCTACTCTGGCTCCCATGGCGGCGCTGAAATATGAGTGAGACAAACCGGGCGGGACAGGGCGGCATCCAGGTGTGGCACAATTTGTAGGGGCGGGTTTGGGTGACAGGTTGCCGTCGCACCCGTCCCTACTGAATCAATCAAAAGCCCGACAGGGACTTCCTGCCGGGCTTTATTTCGACTGGTTACCACCCCGTCAATGAATCCTCCAATGACGGTACATCCCTCAATGTACCTATTAGAGTACACGTTTTGCGGCAGGGCGTAAATGGGGATTCTGCGGATTTTTCCTACGTATTTTATTTAGATCGTTGCGGGTGTTTCCCCCTATTCCTGCCTCAATTGACGATTCCGGCTGCCTGTTCTACAATCTTCACGCTCGTCTCGCACGGGTAGAAATCATCATCTTTTATTCCAAGGAGAAAGGGGCGCTATGTCCAAAGCCAAAGTTGCCATCGTGACCGACAGCACGGTCAATCTACCGGCAGAGGTCATCGAGGCAAACAATATCTATGTCATCCCGCAGATTCTGAATTGGGAGGGCCGGAGCTTCCTCGATCAGATCGATATCAGCACCGAGGAGTTCTACCAGCGGCTGCCCAATTCAAAAGATCTGCCGAAGACGTCCCAGCCCGCGCCGGGGCAGTTCACCGAACACTTCGAGAAAGTAGCCGAGGGCGCGGAGAGCATCGTGGCGATCTTCGTGTCGCAGGCGTTGAGCGGCACCATCCAGTCGGCTCACCTGGGCGCGGAAGCGATGGGCGATTATCCGATTGAAATTGTCGACTCGCGCTCCACATCGCTCGGACTGGGGTTGCTGGTGACGGCCGCCGCGCGCTATGCGGCTGAGGGCCACGACTACAAGGAAGTCGCCGCCTATGTGCGGACGCTGGTGCCGCGCATTCGCGTCCTTTTCGTCGTCGACACGCTGGAATATCTCCACAAGGGCGGCCGTATCGGTGGGGCCAAGCGCCTCGTCGGCTCCATGCTCTCGATCAAGCCCGTATTGGGTCTGGAAGACGGTGTGATTGAGCCGCAGGCGCAGATTCGCACCAAGAAAAAGGCGATTCAACACATGCTCGATGTGGTGCTGGGCGAGATGAAGGGCAAGAAGAACGTCCACGCCGGCGTCATCCATGCCGTCGCGCCGGAAGATGCCGCCTACATCGTGGAACAGGTGCGGGCCGGCGCCAACCCGGTCGAACTATACGTCAACGAACTGACGCCGGTCATCGGCGCCAATGTCGGCCCCGGCGTGGTCGGCATGGGATATTACGTGGAAGACTAAGCAGATCGTTCCACAAGATCTTTTGGGTTCGTAGTTAGCCACTTTAGTGGTGTTCCGGAACGGCGCTGAAGCGTCTGACTACGAACAAATGCAAACCTCGGGCCTGGCTTTGCCCCGCGCTGACTCAATTCTCGTCCGCGTAGAGCGAAGTCAGGCCCTGTCGCACCGCCAGCATCGACAACTGCACGCGATTATCCACCTCGGCCTTGCGTATCATGTTGCCGATGTGGGTGCCGACCGTGCGTGTGGCGATTCCCAGGCGGTCGCCGATCTCCTTGTTGGTCATCCCGCGCACGACCAGGGGCAGGATCATCAATTCCCGATCGGTCAACACCTCCAGCAGGCGCGGCTCCATCCGTGGCGGTGAGATGGAAACCAGCAGGCGGCGAGCCACCAAAGGGTTGAGGGGGGTCTCGCCTTCGTTAATCTGGCGAATGGCATTCACCAGATCGTCCAGCTTGGCCGTTTTCAGCAGATAGCCCAACGCCCCAGCGCGCATGGATTCCACAATCTGCGCGTCGTCGCTGAAGCTGGAAAGGATGAGGATGCGCGCGTCGGGCTGCGCGGCGATGATCTCCTGAGTCGCGCTGATGCCGCTTTTGTGCGGCATTTCCAGATCCATCAGGATCACGTCGGGCCTCAACAGTTGCGCCTGAACGACGGCCTGTTCGCCGTCGCCCGCCTCGCCAATCACCTCGATCCCCCCCTTGCTCTCCAGCATGGCGCGCAAACCCTGGCGCACAATGGCGTGGTCGTCTACTACCAGAACTCGTATCGTATGTTCCATCTTTTACCCCTCCTGATTCGCTGATGGATTTGCCGCCCCTCACGGCTTATTGCTTCAGAGACGCTCTGGCGGTCACCCAGGTGCCGCCGGAGCTTGAGGACAGGGTGAGCGCGCCGCCCACCTTGCCCATTCGTTTCTGCATTCCCTCCAATCCCATGCCTCCCGCCGCAGCGGAGGTTTCACGGTTGAACCCGACCCCGTTATCCACGATCGTCATGACCAGATCGCCGCTTTCCTCCATCAAAATAACGTCCACCCTGTCCCCGTGGGCATGGCGCAAGGCGTTGTTCAGGGCTTCCATGGCCACGCGATAGAATGTCTCTTCGAGGGTCATCGGCAGGCTGCCGATGTCGAGCGCGTGGACTTCGCCGGAAATGCCGGCGCGATGCTCGACGGTTATCAGGCGCTCGCGCAGCGCATCGACCAGCCCCTTGCGAGCCAGCGCCTCGGTGCGGAACTCGTACAGCAACAATCGAAGTTCGCGCAGGGCCTGATTGGTCATGTGCAGGATGGATTGATGGTGCTGTTGCAGCTTTGCCATGTTGCCGGATTCGGCCGCGCCGCGGGCTGCCTCGGCAAACAGGCTGGCGCTGTAGATGGACTGCGTCACCTGATCATGAATGTCGCGCGCGATGCGTTCGCGCTCCTCGATGATGGCCGATTGCCGGGCGATCTGATGCAAGCGAATATTATCCACCACCGCGCCAATCTGGTCGGCGATGGTCGTCAACAGGTCAGGGGCCACGCTCGTCAACTGCGCGTCCTCATGACAGAGAAGAGCCAGCACGCCGAGGCTTTGTCCGCGCGAGCGTAACGGCACGGTTGCCAGCACCAAACCTGCCGATTCGCCCCATTGGGGCGGCAGATCGCTACCCAACAGGATTTCCGGCAACCCATCGACCAGCGGTCGACGCAAGAGAGGGCTATCCTCGCCAAGCTCAGCCAGCAAATCGGCCAGGCTGGGGTTCCCGCCCTCCAGCAGCGCCGCTAATTGCAAACCCGACCCGTTGCCCACGCTCAGATATGCGGCGGCGGTGGCGCAGCCAAAAGCGCCGGCTGTCAACCCCATGGCTCCTTGCAGGAACCCGGTCACGTCGGCGTTGCCGACGGCGGTCGCCGTGATGCCATACAGGACTTCCAGGTCCCGGGTTCGCTCGCGCACGCCCTGTTCCATCTCTTCGGCATATCGCTGTTGGTGGGCGAAGAGGCGGGCGTTGTCGATGGCCACTGCCGCTTGATTGGCGAAGGCGGCGGCCAGCTCCATGTCACGGGCGCTGAAAGCGTGCGGATCGCGGCGATCGAGGTTCATGATGCCGATGCAATTGCCCTTCACCAGTAGCGGGACGCCCATCCAGGAGCGAATATATTCACGGCCGGGCGCGACAATCCAATCGGGGCTGGTTGTTGTCTCATTGATGATATTCGGCCGCGCCGTCTCAAGCACCAGCCGGATGCTGCGAGGTTGCAGCTTGACCAATTTCTTCAAATCCTCATATTTGCTCGCAACACCGCGCTGGCAGGCGATTTCCAGATCATGTCCCCTGATCAGCATGATGGAGGAACTGTCGCTGGTGATAACCCGCTCCAGTTGAGCCAGGACATGATTGAGGACTTCATCCAGGCTCAGGTCGAGGGTTAGAGCGGCGGCAACTTCGCGCAGGGTCGCCTCGCGCTCATGTGCCTCTCTCTCCGCCTGGAGCAAGCGGCGATGCTGCAGGGCCACGGCCACCGAGGCGGCCAGTTCGCGAGCCAGGGTCTGCTCGTCCTCACTGAACGGCCGCACCTCGCCCAGCGTGATTCCCAGCGTGCCGATCGGCCACCCCTGATAGCGAAGGGCCACGATCAGAGAGGAATGACCGCCCAATCCGGCGATCTCGATTGCCACCGGGGTGGGGTTTGGGATCGTCGCAAAGTCAGCAATATAGGCTGCACCGTCCTTTTCAAGTCTCGCCAATACTTCCAGGAGCATCACGGGGATTTCCCGCCCGGGCGGGAAATGGACCGGATCGGTGGAGCCGATAATTTCCAGGCGACGCTCGTCGAAATCCAGGAGCGAGATAGATATGAGGACGGATGGGATCAGGTGGCTGATGAAGTTGATCGCGATGTCGGCAATCGCTTCCAGCGACTCGGCCGACAGAATCGCCGTATCGATTCGGTGCAGATGCTGCAAGCGCTCGGCGAACTCGCGCTGCCTTTCCTCGGCGTGGATACGCTCGGTGATCTGCGCCGACAACTCCCGGTTGGCGGTAGCCAGGTGATTGCGAGAGAAGTGCAGGTCTTCCTGCGTCTTTTTCAGAACCGCAGTGGCTGCATGGTTGATATTCTCCTGTTGTCGCAGCAGGAGGGCTTCCAGGGCGGCGGTGAAACCGGTGGCGATGCCGCTGATCAAGGCGACCAGTTGGCCGGGCACGTTCTTGCCGGCCAGCTGATCCGTCAGGACGGCAAGCGTATTCTCAAGAACCTTGGGCTTATGCAGATTCAGCTCGACCAGTTCGCGGCCGATGCTCCGGCCGTGCGCAGTCAATGCAACCGGATCCGGCTCCGCCCCCATCGCGCCCAGCACGGACGCAGCCAGCCGCAGAAAGCGCTCCTTAATATCCGGGAGGGGGACGAACGAGTAATCGACAGTAGCTGCCTGCCAGGCGACGGCCAGCGCTTCCGCCTCCACGTCGCGTTCAATGTTCTCGACGGGAATCATTTCGCTCACTTCAGTTTATCCTCCCGCATGCAACCGGCCCGGCATTTCTGCTTCCATTTCCGGCGACCCGCCGGCTCCGACACTTCAACGCCCACTTGTCAGGGCTTGCGCGCCACGCCTGCTCCGGCCACGCTGCGCTCCGGCTCATCGAATGGCGGAGCATCCAGCCCTTCGGCTCGCCGAGCAAGGCTGTGAACCAATCTCATTATACACCATCGCAGCGTAATTATTCCGGATGCTCTTTCCCGCAAACTTCCATCCTCGCGCGACATTTGACACCCATCCCGGCTATTCTTATAATGATACAAAATATCATTTAGCCAATAGCGCCCGACATGGGGCGCTGGAGTAACAATTGATCCACATCCACCCCGCCCAACGTCGACGGTTGGGCGTTTATCATGTCATGTTGGCGCTGATGCTCAGTGGCCTGATCGGTTGCAGCGGCAACAGGCCCACATCAAACGAAAACACCCTGGAGCCGAACGCGGCCGGAATTCTCGCGCTGCCGGACGTCGCCGCACGGACGCATGAGGGCGAACGGTTGCGGGTGCTGGCGACGACAAGCATCATCGGCGATGTCGTCCATCAGGTCGGCGGCGACGCCATCGATCTGACGGTTCTGATGAGGCCGGGGCAAGACCCCCACAGTTATCAGCCCGGCGCGGCCGATCTGGCGGCCGCGGCCGACGCCAATGTGATCTTCGTCAACGGCTGGAACCTTGAGGAGGCGCTGGTCAAAGACCTGACCACAATCGGGCACCAGGCGATCATTGTGCCCATATCGGCAGGCATCGAGCCGCGAAAGATGACCGCCGGCGCCGAGGCCGACGACCATGGCCCATTTGATCCCCATGTGTGGCAGGATGTGGGCAATGTCATGGTGTGGGTCGATAACGTCCGGCAGGTGCTGAGCGCGGCCGACCCCGCCAACGAGGCGACCTACGCGGCCAACGCCGAACGCTATCGAGCCGAACTTCAGCAGCTGGACGGCGAATTGCGTGCCCGCTTCGACGCTATCCCGTCCGAGCGGCGCGTCCTCATTACCAATCATGAAAGCCTCGGCTATCTGGCCGATGCCTACGGCTTCCGGATCGCCGGCACGATCATCCCCTCGGTCAGCACGCTGGCCGAACCGACGGCCGCCGCCCTGGCTAATCTCATCAGCACCATGAAGGCCGAAAACATTTGCACCATTTTTCTGGAGACGACGGCCCGCGACCAGCTGGCCCGGACGCTGGAGAAGGAACTGACCGGCTGCGAGAAGGTCAGGCTGATCCCGCTCTATACCGGTTCGTTGGGGCCGGTCGGGAGCGATGCGGACACCTATATCGGTATGATGCGCGCCAATGCGGCCGCGCTGGAGGAGGGGTTGCAATGATGGCGGCCGCGATGATCCACGACCAACACCACGCAACTGGCCACGGCGTCACCCACGAACCAGGCACGCCTTCCCTTGAGATGACCGACGTGTGGGCGGCCTACGACGGAGGCCTGTCCTCCGGCGTCGGGCCGCGCCACGCGTTGGAGGGTATCACCTTCCGCGTGGCGCGCGGTGAGCGAGTGGCCGTCGTCGGCCCCAATGGCGCGGGCAAGAGCACCCTTTTCAAGATTATCGCCGGGACGCTGCGCCCGGAGAGAGGCCAGGTGACGGTCTACGGACATGGCCCGGCCGGCCATATTTGCATCGCCTATGTGCCGCAGCGTAATCAGGTCGACTGGAACTTCCCGGTGACGGTCGAGGACGTGGTGATGATGGGGCGCGTAGGGCAGATCGGGCTGCTGCGGCGGCCGGGCAAGGGTGACTGGGCCATTGTTCGCGCTGCGCTGGGCCGTGTCGGCGCGGCCGATCTGGCCCACCACCGTATCGGCGAACTGTCCGGCGGGCAGCAGCAGCGGGTGTTCCTGGCCCGCGCGCTGGCCCAGCAAGCGGAGCTTTTGTTGCTGGACGAGCCGCTCAACGGGCTGGACGTCCCCACGCAGGAAGCGATCATCGGCATCCTCGATGACCTGCGCACCGGCGGCGTGACCGTCCTGCTGGCCACCCACGATCTCGACATGGCCGCCGAGCGCTTCGACCGGATCATGCTCCTGAATCGCCGGATCATCGCCTTTGAATCGCCGGCCGTCGCCCTGCGCGCCGAGAATCTGCTCAGCGCCTACGGAGGACGGTGATAATTACGAATTACGAATTACGAATAAAGAGGTGGGTTGTCAGCGGTCGGCGGTCGACCGTGGTCGGCGATCACTCTTCATTCGTCACTCGTCACTCGTCATTCATCACTTAAACTATGGATATCCTGCTCCAACCCATTCAATATGACTTTATCGTCCGCGCGCTGATGGCGGCGGGGATTGTGGGCGTGGTCTGCTCGATCCTTGGCGTCTATATCGTGCTGCGGGGCATGGCCTTTCTGGGCGACGCGATGGCCCATACTATCCTGCCCGGCGTGGT
>DAOMSB010000071.1:0-10608 GCA_035446145.1 Promineifilum sp. (SeqCode)
GGTGTTCGATTCGGGAATATAGCGCCGGATTGCTGTCAAAATCTATCACCTTGCGTGGCAGGACAGGCATTCCTGTCTGCTCTATTCGGGGTAGACGGAAAAGCCTGCTCTACAGGCAGGCGCAGGCATGGACTACTACTCGCATACAGCCCCGCAGAATGTTAAAATGGCGGGCATGCTACAACACCATGAACTCTCGGCCGCCGTCCAGGCGGCTATTATTGCGGCTCAGTCGGCCGGCGCGCTGCCCGCCTTCGACGTTCCCGACGTGCTGGTGGAGCGGCCGCGCGATGCGACCCACGGCGACTACGCCACGGCCGTGGCCCTGCAATTGGCCCGGTCGGCGCGCATGGCTCCGCTGAAGATCGCCGAGGCGATCGCCGCCCACCTGGAGTTGCCCGATTACGTGGGCGAGGCCAACGTCGTCCCGCCCGGGTTCATCAACTTTCGCCTGTCGGCCGCGTGGGTGCAAGCCTTGCCTGAGCGCGTCCTGGCCTCCGCCGGTGATTTCGGCCGGATCGACATCGGTCTGGAAGGCAAGAAGACGCAGGTGGAATGCGTGTCGGCCAACCCGACCGGGCCGATCACGCTCGGCCGCACCCGCGGCGGCGTCATCGGCGACACGCTCCATCGTGTGCTGGAAGCCGCCGGCTACGACGTGACCATGGAGTATTACTACAACGACGCCGGGCGACAGGTCACCTTGCTGGGCGAATCGGTCAAGGTGCGCTATTTGCAGCAACTGGGCCAGGCGGCCGAGTTGCTTGAGGAGCACTACCAGGGCGATTACATCATCGACCTGGCCCAGGAGCTGATCGTCGAACACGGCGACGCGCTGGTCGATGTGCCGACGGACGTGTTCTCCGAATACGCGCGCGACCAAATCTCGCGGCAGCAGAAGGCGACGCTGGCCCGCGTCGGCATCGTCTTCGACGTCTATTTCCGCGAGCAAAGCCTCTATGAGACCGGCGCGGTGTGGCGGACACTGGAAGTTTTGCGCGAGAGGGGCTACATCTATGAGAAGGACGGCGCGCAATGGTTCCGGTCGACCGAGTTCGGCGACGACAAGGACCGCGTGGTCGTCAAGGCCGACGGCGAGCCGACCTACCGCCTGCCCGACATGGCCTACCATTGGGACAAGGCTCAACGCGGCTTCGACCTGGTGGTGGACATCTTCGGCCCCGACCACCACGCCACCGCCCCCCAGGTGTTGATGGGCGTGCGGGCGCTGGGCTATAACTCCGACTTTGTGCATACGCTGCTGCATCAGATCGTGACTCTGGTGCGCGGCGGCGACACGGTCAAGATGAGCACGCGCCGCGGCCAATACCTGACGCTCGATGAACTGGTTGACGAGGTGGGCGCCGACCCGATCCGCTATTTCATGATCTCGCGCTCGGCCAATAGCCCGGTCGATTTTGATCTCGATCTGGCCATGGAGCAGTCGGACAAGAACCCGGTCTACTATATCCAGAACGCCCACGTTCGTTGCGCGGGCATCTTTCGCAAATGGGTCGAGGCGGGCTTCGCCGAGGATGCCGACGAAGGCGCCGACCTGAGCTTGCTGACCCACGAGCGCGAGCTGGCTTTTCTGCGCAAGGCGCTGGAACTGGGCGACGTAGTTGAGACAATCGCCACGACCTATGAGCCGCACCGGCTGGCTTTCTATGCCTATGATCTGGCGGCGCTGTTCCATCCCGCGTATGAGGAGTGCCGCGTGCTGCATAGCGAGGTGCCGGAGCCGGTTCGGCTGGCGCGGCTGCGTTTCTATCGCGCGGCGAAGGCCGTCTTCGCCCGCGTACTCGATCTGATGGGCATGACCGCGCCGGATGTGATGTAGCCGGTCGCCAACGGAGCCAATGCATGGAAGGAGAGCTGATGGACGTGACCGGCCCCACAGACAACGACGAGAATGGGCATGCCGCCACAGGCAACGCGCACGCCCACATGCCCAATTACTCCATTGTCGTCTATGACACCCAAACGATCCGCTCGTTCGACTGCCAGAGCGTGGACGAGGTGCTGGAGCAGGCCGATCTGTCCCGCGTCAACTGGGTGACGGTGCGCGACGTCCACGACGAAGCCGAGCTGACCCGGCTGCTGACCTACTTCGGCATCCACAGCGACGTATTGCCCAGCCTGCTTGATGAAGTGCAGACGGAATTCGAAGTCGAATACGACGATTGCCTCTATCTGGAGTATATGCTCCCCTATCTGGACCGGCAGCCGCGGCGGCTGGTGCAGAGTCGCGGCTCCTTCATCCTAACGACCCAGGCCCTCATCCTTTATGAGCATCAGCTGCACGGCCTTTTCGCGCGCACGCGCCGCCGCGCCCTCAACAAGCTGACCCACATCATGGAGTATGGCCCCGATTACCTGCTCTATCTGCTGCTCCGGGGCGTCATCGTGGAGCATTTCCAGCGCGGCTTCAAGCATCTGGCTGCCGAGCTGGAAGAGCTGGAAGATCGCGTGCTCATCGGCCGAGGGCGCGAAGAGGTCTATCGCACCATCCTGATCGCCCGCGAAGGCATCAAGCCGTGGAACGATCCGTTGCTGGAGATGGAAAACTTTCTGGAATATGTGGAAGATGCCGAATCGAAGTTCATCACTGAAAAAGCGGCCAAATATTTCACCAAGTCGCTGCTGCGCGAGGTCGAGACGCTTCTCGGCAGCTATGATCGGCTGCGGGTTATGCTGAAGGAAGTGATGGATCTCCACATGGGAAATGTGGAACGCAACACCAGCCGCGTCAACCAGCTATTAACGGTGATCGCGACCATCTTCCTGCCCATCACTTTCATCGCCAGCATCTACGGCATGAACTTCGAGTACATGCCCGAACTGGAGCAACCGTGGGGCTATCCGGCGGTGCTGCTCCTGATGCTGGGGGTGGCCCTGAGCTTGATCCTTTTCATGAAGCGCCGGCGCTGGTTCTGACCTGTTTCACGCACCCTGTCATTTTGCGGGGACGAGCTTGAAACTCGCCCCCGCAGTCTCTCTATTTCACGATATAGTGCAGGATTTCCTGGGTGGCCGCGTTGCGGATGATTAGCTGGGCCGACATGCCCGGGATTTCAAATGACGCCGCGGCGCGCAACGCGTTGATATAGGCCCCTTCCTGCTCCATCACGCCCGGCGGATCGACGCAGAACATGTTGGTCCCGTTGATTTCACTCACCGTGATTTGGCCGTTGTTGGCCGTATATCGCCCGCTGTAGTTGTTGCAGCCGCTAAAGCCGTTCAGCGTGCCGTCGCTGCTAAAAGTGATAGTCATATTGGTGTTGGTCAGAATCGGCGCGCCGTTCAGCTTGTCCAGAGTGTATGTCTGACCTGCCAGCGGGTTCGTCGGCGGCGCCTGGGTCACCAACACGGACTGGCTTCGCGACGTGGATTGGCCGCCGGCGGTGCTGGCCACAAGCTGGTAGCTGTATGACCCGGCAAACGCGAGACAATCCTGCGCCGACCCGGCGAGCGCGGCGTTATCGAGCACCAGCACGTTGTTGCGCAGCAAGCGCACCAGCCATGTCGCGCCACTGGTGCTCCAGGTGATCTGGACGCACTGGCCGGTCTCGATCTGCGCCGGCGTGATGTTGAAGGAGTCGATGATCGGCTGGCTCGGCGGCGCGGTCGGCACAGGGGTGGCCGTGGCCGGGTTGACGACACTCACGTGGTCGAGCGCCTGGCTGGTGCCACCGGGGCCGTTGGCCTGGATGCGATACTCAATCGTCGTCGGCTGGCCGCCGGTGCAATCCTGCGTGTTCCCGCGCGACGGGGCATTGTCCCAGATCACGCGGAACTGGTTGCTGATGGTTACCCGATTGACCTGGCCCTGAACATCCCATTGCAGCGTCACACATTGGCCGACAGTGACCTGCGACGGCGAGGCCACAAACTGGGCGATGGTCGGGGCGTTGACGTTGGGACGCACGGTGATGACGCTTTGGCGCTCTTCCACCGTGCCGTTGGGATTCAGCACGCGCAGGAAATAGGTCGTCGTGGTGGCCGGGCAGGCGACGCGCGCACCTTGGGGCGACACCTGATTGTTCTGCCATGCCTCGCCCTGGGCGTAGAAGTAGACGGCCGACGCATTTTGCACATTCCAGTTGAACGTCGCGCATTCCCCTTGCAGGATGTTGTTGCGGTCGACGGTGAACTGGATGCTCGGCGACGGCGTTTGCGTTGGTGGCGGGGTGGCCGTGGGCGCGGCCGGCACGGTGATGCCGACCCAGATGCGGTCGCCAAACGGTCGGTTCTGGTCGTCCACCATCTGCCAGATGCCCTGATAGACGCCGGGCGTCAGCGGGGCGACCAGGTTCACAAACATGTCGTACTGCTGCCCGGCAGCCACGAAGCCGGAAATAGCCGTGGGTTGACCGCCCATGCTGGCTCCCGGCACATTCCCGCTCACATAAACCAGCCGGAAGGCCGTCGTCCAGGCGCAGGTGCCGCTGTTCTGGATGCGCCAGCCCTTGCTGAACGGCTGCCCGGGGCTGATGGGCGGCGGCGATTGCATGTTGTTGTCGTCGAGATTCAGATCGCCAACGAACCGCATACCGTTGACACAGGGCGCGGCCGTAGGTTGAGTGGGAGGCGTCGTCGGTTGGGCGGGGACGGTAGCCGTGGGAGCGGGGGGCGTGATGATCGCGCCCGGCCCCGCGCCGAGGTATTGCTGGGCCAGCACCGCGAGTCGCCCTTCGTTTTGTAGCTGGGTCAGCGCCGAATTGATCTGCACGCGCAAGGATTCCGCGCCGTTGCGCATGGCAATCGCGTAGCGTTGCGGGTTCAACCCGCCGCCGACGATCCGGACGCCACCCTGGGCGACGGCAGCTTCCGCCACGCGACGGTCGATGACGACCAGGTCCAGACGCTGCTCGCGCAAATCGCGCACGGCAGCATCGACCGTCTCGTACACGAACAGGTTACCCGCCTGCGTCATGCCCGAGTCCACCAGGTCGCGCTGGAGCCAGGTCTGGTAGACGCTGCCGCGCTGCACGCCGATGCGCCAGCCGGCCATGCCGGAGAGGCTGGTGATGGGTGGCACTGTGGCATCGGCGCGTGCCAGAATACCTTCCTTGCCGATCCAGTAGATATTGCTGAAGTCGACCTGCTCCTCACGAGCCGCGGTCACGGTGATGGCGGCGATGGCCACATCGACCTGCCCCATATTCAGGGCGCTGCCCAGGCTATCGAAAGCCATATCCTGGATTTCCGTGGCCACACCCAACCGGCTGGCCACATCGGTGATGACAGCCATGTCGAAGCCGTCGGGCTGGAACTGCGCGTTGCGAAACGCAAATGGCGGGTAGTCGAGAGAGGTGCCCACGACGAGCCGGCCGGAGGTGCGCACGCGGTTCCAGGAATCATCGCCCGGCACAGTCGTTTCCACCGGCCCAATGATGGAGCCACCGCCACCGCCGTTGAAAAGGAAGTAGTAGATGAGCAGGCCGACGATCACGGCGGCAAGCGCCACCAACCCGACCAGCAGCCAGCTCAGGCCGCTTTCCACATTGTCGATCGCTTCTATTTCATCCAGAGCGTAGTTCTGATCCGGCGGTTCGGGATCATAGGCGCGTGTATCATCTTCATAGATGGGTTGGTCGTCGAAACCCCGATTTCTGCCTTCCAGGTTATCTGCCATGCTGAAACCTCCTTGCCCTGAATATTTTATGTCACCTTGAGGCGGGTGACAATAGGCAATTCAAGGCCGGTGCCACTCTCTCTAGCGCGTGACGGTGGCCGAGGCTTGCTGGAATACCAGCCCGCCCTGCGCGTTGACCGCATCCAGCCGGTAGATATAGGTACCTTCGTTGTTCAGACAATCGGTCACGTTGCCGCTGAAGAGAGCAAAATCGAGAACCAGAACGCCGTCCCGGCGCAACTGGACGCGGCTCACATTGCCGCTGACGTTCCAGGCGACGGTCAGGCAGCTGCCGACGAATATGCGGTTGGGGCTAACGATCAGGCTGTTGATCACTGGCAGCTGGCCCGCGGCTGGCGTCGCGGTCGGGACACCGGGCGCGGGTGTGGCCTGCAACACAGTCACGTTTTCCAGCGCGCGGGAGGTACCGCCGGCGCCGGTCGCCTCGATGGAGTAGACCGCTTCGCCAACCGGCGGGCAATCGCGCGAGGTGCCGCTGAGCGGCGCGCCGTTCCAGAGCGTCGTGTCGTTGCGGGCAACGCGAATGTTGGTCACGTCCCCGCTAATTCGCCAGCGCACATCGACGCACTGTCCGACGGTGATTTGCTGGCTGGGCGTCACCGAGAAGGATTCGAAGATGGGAGCGTCCAGGGTTGGCTGGACGTCAACGCGAATGTTGCGGATTTCCGTTGAGCCATCGGGCATTGTCACCCGCAGCTCGTAGAACATTGTGGCCGGCGGGCATTCGGTCTGGCTGCCGGCAGGGGCGACACGATTGAGGGCGGGCGACTGGCCCTGAGCGTTGAAGGAGACCTCGCCGCCGTTGACCACATTCCAGCGAAACACGACGCATTCTCCGGCGCGAATCGTTGTTCGGTCGGCCGCGAACTCGATGCTGGGCGAAACGGTCGCCGTGGGGGGCGGGGTGGGCGTAGGTTGGGTGGGCACGGTGATGCCGACCCACAGCCGGTCGCCGAAGAGCAGGCCGCCGGGGCCGCGCATGGACCAAAAGCCCTGATAGACGCCGGGCAGCAGCGGTGCAACCAGATTGACGGTGATGTCGGTCGTCTGTCCCGGAGCGACGGGGGCCTGAATAGGAGTGGGGGCACCGCCCATGGTCGCTTGCGCCACATTACCGCCGACGGGCGTCAGCACATAGCCGGTGGTCCAGGTGCAAGTGCCGTTGTTCTGGACGCGCCACGTCTTCTGGAACGGCGTGCCCGGGCTGACCGGCGGCGGCGAGCGCATGCCGTCATCGTCGAACGAGAGATGGGCGATGAGGGTCATGGCGTCGATGCACGCGCCGGTGAGACGGGCTTGTTCGGTGGGCGTTGCATCTTCCTCGACGACCTCTTCCGGCCCCGGCAGCGGTTGCAACTCAGTCTGGTCGAGCTGCAGAAACTCCTCCGCCAGTCGGGCGAGTTCGCCTTGGCTCTGTAGTTCGAAGAGAGCTTCGTTGATCGGCGCAAGCAAGGTGGAACCCTTGGCCAGAGCGACGGCGATGCGCTGGCGATTCAACCCTTCGCCGACGATGGCCAGGGCCGGGTCACTCGCGGCCAGCTCCAGAGGGAGTCGATCGGCAATGACCACATCGACCAGCCCGGCGCGGAGATCCTCGATGGCCTTGCCGGCGTCGGTATAGACCAGCAGGTTGTCGGGCGGCAACAATCCGGCATCTACTGCTTCATCCTGTACCCAGGCCTGATAAATGGTCCCGCTCTGGACAGCAACGCGATAGCCGGCCAGGTCAGCGACCTGATTGATGGTGATGCCGGCGTCGGCCTGGGCCAGGGCCGCGCCCTCGCTGATGAAGTAGAGGGTGGAGAAGTCGATCAGTTCGCGCCGCGCGTCGGTGATCGAGATGGCGGCCAGCGCGGCGTCGATCTGCCCCACCTGCAGCGCGCCGCCGAGGCCGTCGAAGGCCATGTCCTTGAACTCGACATCCACGCCGAGCTGCTCGCCGATCAGACGGGCCAGGGCGATATCGTAGCCGTCGAGTTCAAAGGCGTCGTTATAGAAGGCGAAGGGCGGGTAATCGGCCGATGTGCCGACGATCAGCCGTCCCCGCTCGCGCACGGTGGTCAGGGCGTCGGCCGGCCGTGTTGCGCCGCCGTCGTTGGCCGGGGTGGCGGCGAGTGTCGGGGCCGGAACAGTGGCTGCAATCTCCGTCGTCGGTGCGCCACCGGCAGGTTCTTCAACTGGCGTGGCTTGTGGCGTCACCTGACCCGCGCCGCGACAGGCCACAAGGGCAAACATGATCAGGAACATGCCCCAGATGGACAGATAGCCGGCGCGGTGTCTCAGAGTGAATTGTTTCATGGCCACTACTCATATCGATCCCGAAATGCGCGAGCTGCATCCCCTGCCGGTCGACGCTAAAGGCACCCCGGCGGCCGCCGGCTCTTGGTCCGGCGGCCGCCCGCGTCGTTGCGCTTTCTTATATGAAGCCTTGCGGCTTACTTATCCGCATCCCGAGCGGCATCGGCCAGCTCTTCGGCCTTCTCCTCGGCATCCTCCGCTTTTTCTTCGGCTTCCTTCACGCGCTCTTCCATCTCTTTGCGCTCGTCCTCAAGATATTCCTCGACGCTGCCTTCCACCACCTTGTCGGCCAGCATGCGGTAGCCGATGTAGATGGGCATGACCTGATAGACGGCGAACCAGAGCATGAGGCCAATGGCTACCCATTTGAGCATGCCGATGTTGGCATTGATCTGATCGCGAGCCGTCACCAGCGAGCCGGTAATTTGATCGAGTAAGGTGATGTACTGATCGATCAAGGGGATGAATTGCTCGACGGTGGTGTTGATGCCGGAGATGTTGCCGGACAGCGCCTCGACGTCGGTGCCGATGTTGCCGAGATTGGTCGTCATCGTGGTCAGGTTGGTTTCCAGCTCGCGGAGTTGGTCGGGGATGGGCACCAGGCTTTCGCCGATAGCCAGCACGGCCGTGTCAAACGGCTCCTCCGGCGCGTATCCGATGCCGAGATCGAAGTTGAGCGGTATGGCAAACGGACCGGTGCCGATTGTTTGGTTAATCCGGAAGTTGCTCAACGTTGTCAGGGTCGTGTCGATCGAGGCGGCGATCCCCGCCAGGTTGGGGATAGCCGTGTTGACTGCATCCAGGCTGGTGGGCAACGTGTCGGTGGTCATCGTCGTTGCCTGTTCCAGCAGCGGCTGGGTGTCGAAGATGGTGGTGGCCACGTTGCGGGTTGCGTCGGTGACGGTGCCCAGCGTAGCGCTCGCCTCGCCCAGGGTAGCCTTGACGTTTACCAGGCTGGCCGTAGTCGTGTCGACGGTGCTCTCAAGCAAGGTGACGGTCGAGTTGAGGCCATTGCCGAGGGCGTCAATTGCTTGCCCGGCGAAATAGGCGCCCGCGACCGAGATGACGAGACCGACGATGCCGACAATGATCATGATGATCCCGATGATTCGACGAAATAATGACATCTCTTCTTCCTCCGGAAATTATGCCCGTGGGGGCGATTGCGATGAAGTTGCCAATAAGCAGCGCGCCATCCATGAAGGATAGCGCGCCGGCTGATTCAATGTTTAACGACGTTCGCGCAGCAAGTCGCGAATCTCGGCCAACAGTTTCTCCTCGGCCGTCGGTTCGGGCGGCGCGGCCGGGGCCTCTTCCTTCTTGCGGCTCATGCTATTGATCGAGCGAATGAGCAGGAACAGGACGAGCGCGATGATCAAAAAGTTGATGATGGCTTGAATGAAATTGCCATAAGTGATGTTCGCGTCGCCTACTGTGATCGCCAGGGCCGTGAAATCGACGCCGCCGAGGATGACGCCAACGACGGGCATAATGATGTCGTTGACGAGTGAAGTCACGATGGCGGTGAAAGCGCCGCCGATGATCACGGCGACAGCCAGATCCATCACGTTGCCGCGCAGCATAAACTCTTTAAATTCCTTGATCATAATTCCTCCGTAAATAGACTGTTACGCAAGATTGCTTAAGTTCGTATCACAGTCACCCGTTGGTGTGCAGGGGCGGGTTTGGACGACAGGCCGCCTGTCGCACCCGCCCCTACAGCTTGTTAATATGCAATAGTTGCGTTCTCCAGGGCTATCACGATTAACCTTTCGGGTCGTCCAGCAAATCCATAAAATCAGGGCCGGAGCTTTTCTTGGTCGTCTTTTTCTTCGGCGTGGTTTTGGTTGCCTTGGACGAGCTTTTCTTGGGGGCGGCTTCTGCCGTTGTCGTCTTTTTCTTTTTGGTGCCGCTCTTGGGCTTGGCGGCCGGTTTGTGCCCTTGCTCGGCCATCATCATGCCCATGGTCTGTTGCAGGCCCAGGATCGCATCCTCTTCGCTGATGCCCATCTGATTGGAAAGCCGGCCGGCGACGCCGCTGGAGCGGATATAATCGGGATCGGTCAGGCCGTTCACATCGATCGAGCCACCGCTGCGGTTTTTGGCCATGGACGAGGTCAGCAGGCCGATGGCCCCCATGATAAGCATGTTGGCCATTTGCTCGGAGATGCCCAGTTTTTCAGCCAACGTCCCCGCGAAGGGCAACGACATGCCGCCGCCGCCCCCGCCAAAGGACATCTGCCCGGCGTTACCACCGCCACCGCCCATCAGGCCGCCCAGAAGACCGCCCAACAAGCCACCCGCGCCGCCCTGCTGAGCGCCGCCACCGCCCATCAAACTACCGAGCATGCCGGCCATGTCGCCCGCGCCGCCGCCCTGTTGAGCGCCACCGCCACCTCCCATCAAGCTGCCGAGCATACCGGCCATGTCGTCGGCACCACCGCCTTGCTGGGCGCCGCCGCCGCCACCAAGCAGGCTGCCGAGCATGCCGGCCATATCATCAGTGCCACCGCCTTGTTGAGCGCCGCCACTAAGCAGGCTGCCGAGCATGCCGGCCATGTCGGCACCGCTGCCGCCACCGCCACCCAGGAGACTACCGAGGAGATCCTCCATACCGCGGTCTCCCTGTCCTTTCTTGTCGGGGCCTTCGC
>DAOMSB010000071.1:10708-14654 GCA_035446145.1 Promineifilum sp. (SeqCode)
CCGAGGAGATCCTCCATACCGCGGTCTCCCTGTCCTTTCTTGTCGGGGCCTTCGCCTGACAGCAAATCCATAAAATTATCGCTCATTTTTTCTCCCTTATCGTTTCACGCTGCGGCACAAACCGGCGGCGTTGTGGGCGAATGCCCTGCTTTGCCTGAACCCATCAAAATATAATGACCTGTCAGTCTATGCCGGGGATGAGTCTCCGCTCACTCTCCCCGGTCAACTATACCTCATTGAGCGTTGACCTGTAACATAACCGGGCGGGAGATGGCCTCCAGCGCATCGGCCGCGCCCAGCATGTAGGCCACGATCTGATATTCACCCGACGTCACATTGCCGCTGACGGCCCATGTTGTATCCGGGCCTACAACGGCGGCTTCGCCAAACGGCTCGCCGTTCAGCTCCACCAGAATCGTTCTGCCCGGTTCGGCCGTGCCGACGATCGTCAGGAACGTGCCGGTGAAAGTCGGCACGCCGGACGCGTCGATGATCGGCGGCCGCACGCCCTCGACCAGCGGCGGGACGAGGATGCGGTCGATGGCGTGGGCAATGCCGTTGGCCGCCGGGATGTCGGCCCCCGTCACCAGGGCGTCGTTGATGGTCGTTACGCCGTCCAGCATGCCGACGGTCAGCAACCGGCCGTTCACCGTGGCGGGTTGCACCGTTTGCAAGTCCGCGACCGGATGGCGACCGCGCGCGATGTGATATTGCAACAGCTGCGACAGGATTTGCGGGTTGGCGTTCAGCCCGTCGATGACCCGTTGCGGCAGATTCGCGAACGCTTCATTGGTCGGCGCGAAGACGGTGAAGGGGCCGGGCTGGGCCAGGACATCCAGCGAGCCTGTCGATTGCAGGACGGAGAGCAGGGTGGAGAACTCAGGGCGCCCGGCCAGCACATCGGCCAGGGTCTGATTGGCGCTTTCGGCCGGGGCGGCGGCCGTTGCCTCCGGCGCGGGCGCGCCGATGACGGCCGCCGCGGCCTCGCCAACGGCGACGGTGACGGGCGTCGCACTCGAAAGGAGATTGCCGCCGGGATCAAGCGTGTTGAACTGGAACGTATACGTGCCGTCGGGCAGCGTGAGTGACGTTGACCAGACTCCGCCGGCGTCAACCACGGCCAGCGCGCCGCGAGTGCCATTGACCAGCAACTCCACTTGCGTGCCTGGCTCGCCCTGGCCGCTCAGAGTCACGCCTTCCGGCCGCGAGGGCAGGATGAGCGTGCCTCTATCGGCATCCGCCCGCATGTCGGCCGATGGCGCGAGACTGGGCGGGCGCGAATTCAATTTCAACGGCTCGGATTGCTGGACTATCGCACCGGTCGCATCGACTGTCTGCAATTGCGCCTCACCACCGACAGCGGCCGCCGGCACCTCGACGGCGAAATTGCCCGCCTCGTCGGCCGCGGCGCTGCCCACGACGGCGCCATTGGCGACCACCTGGATCAGCTGGCCGGGGGCGGCCGTGCCGATGAACGTATAAGTTCCCGCCAGGGCGTCGAAGCCCGGCGGGCTGATGGCGATTGGCGCTGCCGGGAGTGCCACGCCGCCGACATCGATCGAGACGGCTTCCGACTCGCCGGCCACGCCGCCGACATTGTCCATGATTCGCGCCTGGACCGTATAGCTGCCGGCCGGCAATTCCGTCGTGGCCGACCAGTTGCCGTCGACGCCGGCGGTGGCCATGCCCGCGGGCACGCCGTTGACCAGTACGGTCACCTGAGCGCCGGGGGCGGCGATGCCGCTGAGGGTCACGCTGCCCGGTTGCAGCGGCTCAGCAGGCAGATTGACGGACGGGATGCTCAGCGCGGGCGCGACGATGGCCCCCGCTTCGGCTCCTGAGCTTTCAGCGATTGGCGTGGCTGCCATCTCATCGCCCGTGCCCAACAAAGCGTCATTCCGGCCGCGAGTGGCGAACCAGGTCAGGATCAATAGCAGGATGAGCAGCAACAGCACGCCCAATTTCATCAAATCGTAGCGGCGTATCTCCTCGGCGGTGTGATAGCGGGCCATCGCTTAGCCACTCCTTTTGGCGGCGGAGAGCTCCGCGGCCGTAGCGATCCAGGCGGCGTAGTTGGGGATTCGCATCGGCGGCGCCTTGCAGATCTCGGCCAGTCGCTCCGGCGTAGCGGCAGCCATCGCTTCGTAGGTGCAGATGCCGGCTTCGTAGAGGCGACGCTCGTAGACTTCGCCGATCTCCGGCAGCCCGTCGAAATCATCGGGTGACGAGCCGTCCCAGCCGCGACCCAGGGAGTTGGTCTCCGCAGCCATATTCATCGCCGCGGTCGAGATGGCGGCCATATCCACGTCCTGGAATGATTTGAGTTCGAGAATGCGCGCCAGCTCCTCGACGGGCAGCTCGGCCAGCGACCAGTAGGTGCCGATCCCCGCCGCGTAGAGACGCTCTTCGTAAACGGGGCCGATGCCGGAGACGGCCGAGAGGTCCTGGGGACAGGGGACGATCTGGATGGCCCGCGACCGGGTGCCGGGGATTCGTTTGCCCGCGGCGCGCAATTCAGCCTCGCTGATCCAGGCTTCGTAATCATAGCCGCCGCGCACGCCGGCATTGCGAATGATCTCATCCAGTTGCTGCGGCGATGATTGGGCCAGCGCGGAAAACGAGGTGATGCCGCCCGCCTGCAGAGCGGTCGCGGAGCGCTCGCCCATGCCGCGAATCAGGCTCAGGTTGTCGCCGCCACGACGAAAGAGGCGACTCTTCAGCTCTTCGAGGGCGATGGTGTCGCCCGAAGCGGTCAGCCTGGCCTGCTCGATCCATTCGCCGTAGTTGATCTTGCGCCAGGCCGGCGCGCCGATGATCTCGTTTAGCGTCGCCTCATCGGTTGCGGCCAGGTCGGCAAAGGTGGCAATGCCGCGGTCGCGCAATTTGGAGGCATACACGGGGCCGATGCCTTCCAGTTCGGTCAGGTCGTCGCCGGCTCTGGCTTCGCGCGTCTCGGCCAGCGCCTGGGCCTGGCGATTCCAGCTGTCGAAGTTGAGCTGCTGCATGGCGCTGGGCTTGATGATGTCGCGCAGCCGGTCGGGCGAGGCGGCGATCAGATCGTCATAGGTGGTGATGCCCGCTTCGCCCAGAAGGGCGGCATAGCGGGGGCCAATGCCGCGGATGCGGGTCAGGTCATCCTGATAGTTGAGGGGGCGGGATTGGGCCGCCAGGTCGATCTCCGGTGCGCGAACCGCAACCGCGCGCGCGATCCAGCTTTCCGCTTCGGCGCGCTCCAGACCGGTGGTCACCGACAGGGCTGCGGGGTCGGCCGCCGCCAGGGCCTCGATCGAATCGACGCCGGCCAAACGGAGCCGCTCGGCCAGGTCGTTATCCACCTCGCCCAGCAGTGAAAAATCGGGCGGCTCGGTCTCGACCTCGACCGGTGCAATGGCCATCTGCTCTGCCTCCCACGACTCTTCGTAATCGGGAAACTCGATCTCGATCGCTTCGCCTTCTTCGGCCAATTCGGCCGCTGCATCGGCGTCGTCGATCGCGATGGAATCATCCAACGCATACGAATAGAGCACCTCGTCCTTGGCCGTATCAGAGGACAGAGCGGCTCCCGCCGTACCCAGCGCCGCTCCGGCAGCCAGTCGGGCGCGCAGATTCTCGTTTTCGTCTTCCAGCGCCGCGAATTGGGATTGCCACTGCTGCTCATTGAGGTTCAGCCTGCCCTGCCACTCGCCTTCTACGGCGCGCAAGCGCTCCTGATAATCCAGATCGGCGTCGGCCAGTCGCGATCCCCAATCTTCGTTCAGATCGATCGATTTGGCTTGCCCCTCGGCGAGAAGCAATTCAGCTTCTTGCGCCTCCGCGGCATCCCGCCGCCAAAACAGCCAATCGATGATCCATTCCACAAGCCAGCCGATAATGATGCCCAGTATCAGACCCGTCCAGAAGTTCATATGCGCACCTCCATGGGACAAACTTCCCAACAACCATCTGG
>DAOMSB010000072.1:0-14524 GCA_035446145.1 Promineifilum sp. (SeqCode)
TGATCATTTTGCTTAATACAAAATCTGGTAAACTATGGAGGAACAGGGGTTAGAAGGGCGGTAGGGGCTAACAATTCACGCGCCGAGGGAAACTATCGGCGCATATCATTCTCATGTAAAGGAGACTATATTGCGTGAACATCCCCTGTTTTCATTTCCCACTCTGTATTCGCGGCGAATGTGCCGGGAATAACCCTCGCTTTCCAGCAAATAAGCTCAATTGACATAAGGATATAAGAGATGAAAAATCAATGGCCCAAACTGATTGTGTTTGCGCTAGTTCTTTTGCTCTCGGGTTTGCTCATTAATGTGCGGTCAGTGTCGGCCGCCGGTAGCACCGGCTCCGGCTCAGTCAGCCTGACTACTCTGGGCAGCCCGTCTACCCAGAACTTTGACACCCTGGCCAACAGCGGCACGGGCATCGATATGAACATTGCCGGCTGGTACATCGATGAAGTCGGTAGCGGAGGCGCCGCGGACGGCAAATACCGGGCAGGGACAGGCAGCGATAACAACGGCGACACGTACAGCTTTGGTGCTGCCCTAACAACCGAGCGCGCCTTGGGATCTTTGGCAAGTGGCACGGTTCTTCCCAGATTTGGTGCTTCATTCACCAACAACACCGGCGCAACCATCGCATCACTGGACATCAATTATACAGGTGAAATGTGGCGTGCCGGTGTGGCCCTCCGGACGACAACCGACCAGATCAACTTTGCCTATAGCACCAACGCGACCAACCTGACAACAGGCACGTGGAATGCTGTCAACAATCTTGACTTCATTAGTCCGGCCTTGAACGTGGCAACCGCGGGCGCACTGGATGGCAACGCGGCGGCCAACCAGACCGCTAAAAGCTTCACGATTACTGGCCTGAACATCGCCAACGGGACAACCTTCTGGCTTCGCTGGAGTGATCCGGATATGTCTGGTTCCGATGATGGCTTGGCCGTGGATGACTTCTCCATCACGCCGAACGGCGGCGGCGGCGACGTCGCCCCCACCATCACTGCCACGAACCCAATCGACGGTGCCATCAACGTGGCCGCCAATACCAATGTCACCATCACTTTCGATGAGACTGTTGTTATTAGCGGGACGGTCAAGGTCGAGGGCAGCCTCAGCGGTATCCAGAATGTGACCCCGACCACGGGCGACAACACGACCTTTACGCTCGATCCGGCCGACTTCACCGCCGGCGAGACGGTCACGGTCACTGTGTTGGCGACACAGGTCACCGATCAGGACGGCACGCCGAACAATATGGCGGCCGATTACGTCTTTAATTTCACGATCAATTCCGGCGTGCCCGTTTGTGATCAGGCCTTCACGCCCATCTACGACATTCAGGGCAGCGGCGCGGCCGTCATCATCAACTCCGAGATCACCACTGAGGGCGTCGTCGTCGGCGACTTCGAGGGCGCATCCCCGGCGCTGCGCGGTTTCTTTATCCAGGATGCCACCGGCGACGCTGACCCCGCCACCTCGGACGGTATCTTCGTCTTCGACTCCACCAACAGCAATAACGTGGACGTCGGCGACGTGGTGCGCGTCACCGGCACACCGGGCGAGAACCAGGGCCAGTCGCAGATTGGCTTCCTGAACGGCCCGATCGTCGATTGTGGTACCGGTGCGGTCACGCCGGTTGACGTGTCCCTGCCGGTGGCTTCGGCAACCTACCTGGAGCAATACGAGGGCATGCTCATACGCCTGCCGCAGACGCTTTATGTCACCGAGCACTTCCAGTTGGGTCGTTTCGGTCAGGTCGTGATGTCATCCGGCGGGCGCTTGCAGCAGCCGACCAATGTCGCCCTGCCCGGCGCGCCGGCTCTTGCGATCCAGGCCACCAACGATCTGAACCGGATTATTATCGATGATGGCTATAATAGCCAGAACCCCGACCCAATCCTGTTTGGCCGCGGCGGCAACCCGCTGAGCGCCGGCAACACGCTGCGCGGCGGCGACACGGCGACCAACATCGTCGGCGTCATGACCTACACCTGGGCGGGCAACGCCGCCAGCGGCAACGCCTATCGCGTGCGGCCGATCAATGCGCTGGGCGGCAGCGTGCCCAACTTCCAGGCGGTCAACCTCCGACCCGCTTCGGCCCCGGTCCCGACCGGCACGTTGCGCGTCGGCGGCATGAACGTGCTGAACTACTTCAACACATTTGACGGCCTGCCGGATAGCGTGGACAACTGCACTGGGGGTGTCGGCGGCGCACCGACCGACTGCCGCGGCGCGGACACGCAGGCGGAGTTCGACCGCCAGTGGCCCAAGACCGTAGCTGCCCTCGTCGGCTCCGGCGCGGATGTCATCGGTCTGGGAGAGATCGAGAACGACGGCTATGACGCGTTGAGCGCCATCGCCGAACTGACTGACCAGCTCAACGACGCCACCGCTCCCGGCACCTATGCCTACATCGATGTGGACGCCGAGACCGGCCAGCTCAACGCCTTGGGCACCGATGCCATCAAGGTCGGCTTCATCTACAAGCCGGGCAGCGTCACCCCCGTCGGTACGACGGCGGCGCTGAACACGGTGGCCTTCGTCAACGGTGGCGATGCAAGTCCGCGCAACCGGCCCGCGCTGGCTCAGGCGTTTGAGGAAGTGGGAACCGGCGCGCAGTTCATCGTCGTCGCCAATCACCTGAAGAGCAAGGGTAGCGCCTGCACCGCGCCGGATGCCGGCGACGGCCAGGGCAACTGCAACACCGTGCGCACCAATGCCGTCAGTCAGTTGATCACCTGGCTGGGCACCGACCCGACCGGCACGGGCGACCCCGACATCCTGATCGTTGGCGACCTGAACTCCTACGCCAAGGAAGACCCGATCGCGGCGTTGGAGGCGGCCGGCTACATTAATCTGATCGAGCAGTTCGGTGGCGTGAATGCCTATTCCTATGCCTTCAACGGGCAGTGGGGCTATCTGGATCACGCTCTGGCCAACGCGACCATGGAGACCCAGGTGACGGGTACGGCTGAATGGCATATCAACGCCGACGAGCCGAACGCCCTGGACTATAACATCGACTTTAAGTCCCCCGGCCAGCAGATCTCTCTTTACAACGACGATGAGTTCCGCATGTCGGATCACGATCTGGCGCTGGTTGACCTGGAACTGGATCTGCCTCCAGACACGACCGACCCCGATGTGACCATCAACCAGGCCAGCGGCCAGAGCGACCCGACCAGCAGCAGCCCGATCAACTTCACGGCCGTCTTCAGTGAGCCGGTGACCGGCTTTACCGACGCCGGCGTGACGCTGGGTGGCACGGCCGGGGCGACGACGGCTGTCGTCACCGAGATCGCGCCGAATGACGGCACGACCTACAACGTGGCCGTCAGCGGCATGACCGTCGACGGCACGGTGATCGCCTCGATTCCCGCCGGAGCCGCTGAAGATGGGGCCGGCAACGGCAACACAGCTTCGACCTCGACCGACAACGAGGTGACCTATACCGTGCCCGTTGTCCCGGTTTCTCTGTTCATCAGCACGACGGCCGCCGGTTCGGTCGGTCCGCTCAGCTATGGCAGTGAAGATATCCTGAAGTGGGACGGCAGCGCCTGGTCGATGTGGTTCGACGGCTCTGCGACCGGGCTAACCCCCGTCGGCAAGTGGAAGCACAACATCAACGCTCTCTGGATTGAGGATGAAGGTGCCGGCTCGGTCATTCTCTCCTTCACCCAGAACGCCCGCTTTGTGCCCGGCATCGGCCCCAAAGTTGACGGGATGGATCTGGTGCGGTGGGACGGTTCCGCCTACACCCTCTACTTCGACGGTTCGGATGTTGGCCTGACCTTGAAGACCCAGGAGAAAATCGACGGACTGCATATCCTGCCCGACGGCTACCAGCCGATACCGGTGAGCTGTCCCGGAGGCAATCTGCTCATCAGCACCCAAGGCCCCGGCAGGGTGCCGGCGTTTGGTGGTGGGCAGATCAAGTTCGGCGGTGAGGACATCCTGGGCTTCTGCGCCACCAATCTGGGCAGCGCCACAGCCGGCTGGTGGTACATGGTGCTCGACGGTTCGTCTGTCGGCTTGCCCACGAACGCTATCGACAGCATCTCGGCCAACGCCGACGGCAGCGTGATATCCTTCACGACGTCGCGGCCGATCAACGTCCCCGGCGCCAATGGCGGTCATTCGATGGTCTTCGAATATGACACAGTTAGTGGCACGTTCAACGGCCCGGTCTTCTCCGCTCCGGCGGTGGGGATTGACAAGCAGGTGGACGCCTTGCAAGTAATCGGCGATCTGCCCTAGCGACTTGAAACCATTCAAGCCCTGACAGGTAATTAGAAAGCGGCGCGCCCGACCGGCGCGCCGCTTTCTTTATACAATCTTTACGCGCTCTTCAAACTTGTTGTAAGGATAGAAAAATACAGTGTCCAATGCCGATCCGGGGATTGCCGATCGAGATCGAGTATTGTGTTGCTGTTTACAGGACCAGGAAAATGCGTCGAATGGAACATAAACGTAGTCATCGAGGGAGCCGACTACCGGTTCTGCTGCTGTCCGCATTGTTTTTAGTGTTGAGTCTCGTATTAGGTGCATTCGTTCGCCCGGCCGCGGCCGCCGGATGGTGGGATAACAACTGGCGTTATCGCACGCTCGTCACTGTTGACGCCAATAACTATGAACGCCAGGACAAGCCGGTTGAAGTGAATCTGAACTTCACACCTCTGCTGGCGGCTCAGGGTGGCTCGGGGGCCCTTGATCCTGATTCGATTCGGGTCATTGAGATCGACAACGCCGATGATGTGATTGATGCCGACGTCCCTTTTCAATTTGACAAGGCGGGCGACTACCATGACACGAACAAGGCACGGGGTACGCTGGTCTTCCTGCTGGAAGGCACCACGGCCGCCAATGCGACACGCCGTTTCCACGTCTACTTCGAGACGACCGACGCCGGAATTGCCGCGCCCTCTTTCAGCGATCAGGTGAGCCTGACCGACGGCGTGAGTCATAAGGGATACCAGAGCGTGCGGATCGTCACGGCCGATGCGGAGTACTTCTATCACAAACCCGGTGGTGGCTTTGCCACGCTGCTGGATCAGGACAATAACGACTGGATCGGCTGGAGCTCGGCCACGGGCGGCGCGGGTGACTTTCGGGGCATCCCCAATATGGTGCACCCCAACGACGGTGGCTTCTTCCACCCCGGCCGCAACATCGTCTCAACGACCGTGCTGAGCGATGGCCCAATCAGGGCGTCGTTCAAGTCGGTCAGCAACGGTGGCGCCTGGGAAGTGCGATGGGACGTGTTTCCCACTTACGCCCGGATGACCGTCGTGAAGAAAGGAGCGACCAATTTCTGGTGGCTCTATGAAGGCACGCCCGGTGGTGTGCTGGAGCCAAGCGTTGATCGCCTGACGCGTTCCAACGGGGACGACATTCCCGCCTCGGGCACGTGGAGCACCGATATTCCCGGGGACGAATGGATCTTCGTCACCGATCCAAACGTCGGCCGCTCGCTCTACCTGATCCATCACCAGGAAGATACGAAGATCGACGGTTACGTCCCCGACACCGGCAACAAGATGACCATCTTCGGTTTTGGTCGCAGCGGCAATCAACGCCTGCTGAGTGAATCCGTGCAGCAATTTACCTTTGGCTTCGTCGATCAGACGGGGATCAATGGCGTTCGGCCGGTTGTCAATGATGCCTACAAGCCGTTAACTATCACTGGCAGCAACGACGATGGCGGGGGCGGTAACCCCGGCCCGATATGCGAGCCTCTATTGTATTCTGTCCTGGTCAGCCCCAAAGGCAGCGTTACGATCGATGGTGTCAAACATGCCGATGAGGACGTGCTGAAATACGACGGCGCGACCTGTGAATGGACCAAGATCTTCGACGGAACTGATGCCGGGTTGTCTGCCACTGCCAACGTAGACGCACTGGCAGTCAGTGGCAGTGATCTCTATCTAAGCTTCGCCGCGCCGGTCAAGGTGCCCGGGATATCCGGCAAGGTCGATGATAGCGATGTTGTCAAATACAGTGGCGGGACGTTCAGTATGCACTTCGACGGCTCGGACTATGGCCTGACGACGAGTGCGGAAAACGTCGATGCCATTGCCTTCGACGAGACCGGCAAGTTGCTCGTCAGCACCACCGGCACCTACACTGTGACCGGGCTGCCCAAGGGGCAGGATGAGGATTTGTTGCGCTTCGACGGGGGAATCTGGGAGTTATACTTCGACGGCTCGACCGTCGGCTTGGGCGCCGAGGATATTGCCGGCGTAGATGTGGCCGCCAACAGTAATATCTACCTCAGCGTCATGGATTCCTTCAATGTCACTGGAGCTAGCGGCAATGCGACCGACATCTTCACCTGCGTTCCATCCGGCCCGGGAACCCCGACGCCGGATTGCAACTATAGCCTGCGGTGGGATTCGGTAGATTACGGCTTCAAATCATTTGACGCCTTCGATATCGAATAATCGCATAACCTTCACGGAACTCCTGTGTGGGATCCATTTTTGACGTTTTTTGCTCGTCCGGGTTTGCGGGTAGCAGCCCGGGCGAGCATTATTTGTCGGGGAGATGAGGAGCATGAGAAAGATATTCCTTGCCGCTAGTTTGCTGATCTCTGCTTTCTTCGCGGCCGTTCTGGGCATCCAGTCACCGAGTCGTGTTGCCGCGGATACTCCCTGGTGGGATACGTTATGGGGTTACCGGGTGGCCGTCACCGTCGATGCGGCTGGGTACGATCGTGTTGATAAGGTGGCCGAAGTCGATATCAACTTCACCGATCTGCTGAATGAATTGGGCGATAGCGGCAAGTTCGATCCTAAATCGATTCGGGTGGTCGAGGTAGACGGGGGAAGTGTGATTGATGATCTCGTCCCGTTCCAGTTTGACCAGGCCTCAACCTATAATGCCAACAGCAATGCCGCCGGGACGCTCATTATCCTGCTGAATGGCGAGACCGCGGCCGCCGCCACGCGCCAATATCACATCTACTTCGACGTTGCAGGCGATTCATTCACTCCGCCAGGCGTCCCCGAACTCATCTCGGTGAAGACCATCACTGATAATTTTGGCTTTGAGACATTCCGTCTAACCGGGGCAAACAGCACCTATTATTTTCACAAGACAGGTGGTGGGTTCGCTTCCCTGTTTGACGTAGATGAGAATGACTGGATCGGCTGGAGTACGGCCGCGGGCGCGGCCGGTGACTTCCGGGGCATCCCCAACATGATCCATCCCAGTAACGGCGGTTTCTTTCACCCCGGACGGACGAACGTCAACAGCTCAATCGTTCGTAGCGGCCCGTTGCGCGTTACGATTCGCTCGACGAGCCTCGATGGGAATTGGGCCACACAATGGGATGTTTTCCCCGGTTATGCCCGGATGACTGTGCAGAAGGTGATGAGCGATATCGCCTACTACCTGATCTATGAAGGCACACCCGGCGGCGCGCTGGACCTGACGACCGACCTGGTCACAAAATCGGATGGGACAACGGCAGCGGCTAACGTCTCCTGGACAGGGGATATTCCCGGCGACGAGTGGGTCTACTTTACGGATCCGTCGCTCGACCGCTCTCTCTTTGTTATCCATCATCAGCAGGATGAGATCGTCGATTCCTATACAACCGACGCCGGTGGGAAGATGACAATTCTGGGGTTCGGTCGGGCGGGCAACGGTCGCTTTCTGACCGGGCTGCCAACCGAAATGACGTTCGGTCTGGTAGATGAGAGTTCGTTCGCGGCGGTGGCTGCTGCGATTGACAACGCCTATAAACCGCTCGGTTACACGTTGGCCGATGCCGAGCGCAGCCCCGAACCGTCGACAGCCACGCCGACCCATACGCCCACGGAGGCCCCGACTGAGGCACCGTCACCAACGCCCACAGAGACGCCCACGTCTACTCCGACGGATACACCTACGGCTATACCAACCGATACCCCGGCACCAACGGATACGCCGACACGAACCCCAACTCATACCGCCACAGCCACTGAAACACCGATCAATACGCCTACAGCTACGGCGTTGTCTGCGGCTACGGCGACATTCACGGCCACTCGGCTGCCGGGCTATGATTTGTTCTTGCCGCTGGTCGTTGTCGGTCCATAGACGTCATCGAACCTGAAGGCCGGTTAAATCAACCGGCCTTCTTCATTGACAGGTTGCGATTTCAGCGTGTCACAATGGCGGGAATGAAAGAAGACTGCCCGCGAACTGCCACTTGCGCGGAGTCGGGATCGAGAATTAGCGAGGAGACATCCACCGCCTCGAAGTCGTCACCAGTCAATCGGTCGAGCTGGTGAAGGATGTCATTATCCCAACGCTCGTCAGGCGTGCCGGAGATATACCAGGGCGATCCATTGTCGGCGAGAATGATGCCGTAACGCTGCATGGCCCGCAGGATGACCTGAATTTGTGGATCGAAGTCGCTCAGATCATAGTCGGCGCGCAGCCGGAAGCGCTGCCCCATCGGCGGATAACGCGTGTCGTTCAGATCCGACGCGAAATGGCGGGCAGGCCAGACGAAGGCTTGTTGCGTCTCAGGCGCGGTGAAGCGCAGTGCGTGGGTGATCTCTCCCGCGACGACCTCATCATAGCGCACGAGGCCGGGCAGGATAGGCAGGCCCGCCGCGTCGGCCGATGTCCATCCCGCGGGGCGCAGCGCGTTTGATCGCAAGTCAAAGATCGCCCCCGACCCGGCATCCCAACCACCGTCGGTTCGCGGGTGAGCGTCGTAGATCTCGTAGAGCAGGCATGTCCCTTCCTGGGCGATCAGGATGTGACGATCGCCGTCGCTATTGGGACCGCCTTCGATAGGCGCGTCAGGCGGAACGGGATAGGGGCCTGGATCGCTCTCGTCGGGGTAATAAAAGTCAACAGGCACCTTTGGCTGGTTGGCGGGGACGACGATGTAGGGAATGCCAATCGGTCCGCCGTCATCGGGTGGCCAGATGCCGGAGCCGAAATCGGGATGGAAGCTCTCGTCGCGGCCGATGGTGTCGATATAGGTGTCGGACAGGGGATGTACCGGCAGATGGTCGATAGTGGCGTTCCAGATGTTGTCGGCCGGGAAAAGAGGGCAAGGCAGGCCGGGGGCGGTGGTATCAGCCGTGACCGGTGGCTCGTCTGTCGGCGCATCGTTGGGTGGCACACCGACAGACGAATCGATATCGATCGGCGCAGTTACAATGACCTCGGCCGTCGCGACCGTGGCCGGGGTGATCGGTTCATCGGTGGGCGCGGCCGAAAGGCCGGGACGACAGGCGAGTAACACCGGCAATACCACGATTGTCGCGAGTCGAAGCATTCGTCTCATCGTTGGCCTCTTATTCGTTCAGCTCTCGAAGCGAATTCCCTGGGCCAGCGGCAAATCCCTGGACCAGTTGATCGTGTTCGTCTGGCGGCGCATGTAGCCCTTCCAGGCGTCGGAGCCAGACTCGCGGCCGCCGCCGGTCTCTTTTTCGCCGCCGAACGCGCCGCCGATCTCCGCGCCCGAGGTGCCAATATTGACGTTGGCGATACCGCAGTCGGAGCCTGTGGCAGCCAGGAAGTTCTCGGCCGTGCGCAAGCTGTCGGTGAAGATGGCGCTCGACAATCCCTGGGGCACGTCGTTGTGGAGCGCCATGGCGTCGTCGAGTGACTCATACTCCAGGAGATAGAGGATCGGCGCGAAGGTCTCCTGACGCACGATCTCCGTCTGGGCGGGCATACGAATGATCGTTGGTTCAACGAATTGGGGGCCGGCATCGGGTAGAGCGTGGCCGCCGGTCAGCACCTCGCCCCCCTCGGAAACAGCCTGCCGCACGGCCGCTTCCATCCGTTCGACGGCCGCGCTGGTCACCAGCGGGCCGAGTAATGTCCCCTCGGCCAAGGGGTCGCCGACGGGCACCTGACGATAAGCGCGCACCAGCCGATCGGCCAGTTGGCCGGCGATGTCGCGGTGGGCGATGATTCGCCGCGTCGAGGTGCAGCGCTGCCCGGCTGTGCCGACGGCGCCGAAGAGGATGCCGCGCGTGGCCAGGTCCAGGTCGGCGTCGGCGGCAACGACGATGGCGTTGTTGCCGCCTAGTTCCAGGATAGTCCGACCAAGTCGCCCGGCGACGGTCTGGGCGACCGTGCGGCCGACTTTCGTGGAGCCGGTGAAGGATACAAGGGGCAGACGAGGGTCGTTGGCCAGCAGGCGGCCGATCTCCGGCCCGCCGACAGCCAGGTTGAAGATGCCGCTGAGGCCGTAATCGGCCATGACCTGATTGGCGATGTGCTGCAGGGCAACAGCCGTCAGAGGCGTTAGTTCCGACGGTTTCCAGACGACGGTGTCGCCGCAGACGGCGGCGATGGCCGCGTTCCACGACCAGACGGCGATGGGGAAGTTGAAAGCGGTGATGACGCCAATGGGGCCGACGGGATGCCACTGTTCGTACATGCGATGCTTCGGCCGTTCCGAATGCATGGTCAGCCCGTAGAGCTGCCGTGACAGGCCGGTGGCGAAGTCGCAGATGTCGATCATCTCCTGCACTTCGCCGATGCCCTCGGCGCGAATCTTCCCCATCTCCAGCGTGATCAGCTCACCGAGCGGCTCCAGAGCCTCGCGCACGGCTACGCCCAGGTCGCGCACGACAAGGCCACGACGAGGCGCGGGCGTTTCGCGCCAGTCGGCGAAGGCGATCTCCGCGCTTGTGACAACGTGATCATAGGCGTCGGGCGTGGCCGGGATGACCTGGGCAATTGGCTCGCCTGTCGTTGGGTTATATGAAGTGATAGCTGGTGCCCCGGTGTCGGTCCAGGCATCCGGGCCGGTGCAGACACCGGGATTCACGCCGCCGATGTGGAGGCGATTGAGTAATGCTTTTACTTTATTATCATCCATTTCCGATTGACCTCGCTTTGAGTAGTGGTCGCCATTATATGTCCAGACAAGGGGAGGGCCAAAGTTGGAGCGTTACAATGATTTCAACTAATCGGCAGATTGTGCAGCAACCTGACGACCTCGATGGACAATATAAACCCCGATCAGCACGGCCACGCCGCCGAGTATCTGAATGGGAGTGAGTTTTTCTCCAAGGATGGGCACAGCTAGAAGACCCGTCAGAACCGGTTGCAGAAGCAGCGTCGGCGAGACAATCGAGGCGGGCAGGTAGCCAAGGGCGTAAGCCACGCTGTATTGCCCGCCGACCTGGACGACGATGCTCAGCAAGAGCAGATAGACATAGGTCATGGTTGAATAACCTGTCAGGGGCTGGCCCAGCATCCGGGCGATGAGTATCAGTCCCATTACGGAACCGACGGCCGAGAGCCAGAACGAAGTCAATGTGTTCAACTTCTGCCGGCTGCGCTGGACGACCAGAAAGTAACCGCTGTAGAACATGCCGGAGAGGATGCCGAAGAATGTCCCCAGGCCGACGTCGTTTAGCGCGTCGACACCGAGAATGACGGCCGCGCCGATGATAGCGATCAACAGGCCGATCCAGAACAAGCGTCCCGGCCGCTCGCCGAAGAAGGCCATCGCGCCGATACCTACCCAGATTGGCGCGGTATTGCCCATCAGCGTCGGATTGGTGGCGCCACTAATCAGGATGCCGGTGTTCCAGAAGAACAAATCGGCGGCGAAGAAAAGGCCGGCAAGCACGGCGATCGACGTTTCGCGGCGGTTGGGCAAGCCCGTTTGCCCAAGGCCACGGAAGAACGGGATAGCCAGGACGAGAGCGGCGATTGACATCCGATAGAAGGCCGAGACTGCGCCCGGAGCGCCGGCCAGGCTGACCAGAATGCCTGAAAATGCCATAGCAATAAGACTGAACGCCAGGGCGAGATAGGCGCGATTTTTGCTTTGAACCGAGTCAACCACCATACGACCACTTTCATCCCTAATTACCTGATATAATGATCGATTATATCGCTTTCTCTGAGTCCCTCATTGTGGAAGGGTGTGGAGATTTCTGAACGACATCCGGGTGATGTCGGAGCATATATTATGGAGACAAGATGGAAATAATTCTGCAAGAGATGCTGGAACAACTATCGACCATGCATCGCTCTTTGGAAAAGGCAATTGCCGGCTTATCGGACGAGGCGCTGGATTGGTCGCCGGGGCCGGAGATGAATTCGCTCGGCGTATTGATGGCCCATACGTTGGGCGCGACCCGCTTCTGGATTGGTGATGTGGTTGGCGGTGATCCATCCGGCCGGGTGCGAGAAGCGGAATTCATGACAGCAGGGATGAGCGCGGCCGAACTCATTGCCCATAGCCACGAAGTTCTTGCGCATAGCCAATCCATTCTGTCGCGCCTGTCGCTCGCTGATTTGGATGCCATCCGCAAAGTACCTGATTCCGGGCGAGAGGTGACTGGCGCTTGGGCCATTTTGCACGCGCTGGAGCATATGGCGCTGCATGTCGGCCATATGGAGATCACGCGGCAGTTGTGGGATGCGCATCAAGCCGGCCGGTGAGAAAGAGGTAACTAAGATGAATGATGAGTTGAACCCAAAAAAAGATCATTTGCTGGATCAGATTGTTAATGCCTGGATGGATCTCCAGTCGGTGGTATCGGGCTTGTCTGAATCTGATTTAACGCGGGTAAACCCGGATTCCGGTTGGCGGGTGGCCGATCATCTGTTCCACCTGGCGGCCTGGGAGCAGGGTATCGTTTATCTGCTTACTGGTCGATTGCGCATGGATGGGATGGGAGTCACCCCCGAACAGTGGCGCGATCTGGAGATGGACCAGATTAACGATATCATATTCGAGCGCGGTCGTGGTCGTTCAGCTGCCGAAGCTGTGACAACGCTGCGCAAGGCTCATGAAGAGATGCTCACCGCACTCGCTCCGCTTAATGACGCCGACCTGCAGCGCGGCTACTTGACCTTCGATACCCAGGTCGAAAATGATGACCGTCCCATCATCGGCCGGATCATTGGGAATACGTATGAGCATTACGAAGAACATATTGGCTACATACGGGCAGCACTGGCCGATTAGCCGGTCTTTATTTGTGATTGAATGGCTCGAAGACATCGGCTCCGGGATTCGATTTATATCAGGCGTCGCTGGTTTGCTGTCGGCATCGGCATCAAGCGGTGGTTGATGTTGCTTGCTCTCGGCGCAGCTATTATGGCGGTGAGCTGGCTAAATTTGTTGTTGGCACTCAGTCATGCCGACTGGGTGCCTGCGGGCATCTTCGGCGTACTGACGCTGCAATTCCTGCCACTGTGGTTGCGAGTGCTCCTGCCGCTTGTTGTCGGCGGCCTGGTGATGTTGTTGGCCGTCATCAAGCTGGGCAAAAACCTGGTCGAGCCGCTGCGTGCCGGGCCGGGGGCGGTGGTGGATTCGCTCTACGATTATCGTCTTCGCGACCGTGGCCCGCATATCGTCGCCATCGGCGGCGGGACGGGCATGCCCGGCTTGCTGCGCGGGCTGACGGCTTACACGAGCAACATCACTGCTATCGTCACGGTAGCCGACGACGGCGGCAGCAGCGGCCGATTGCGCAAGGAGCTGGGCCTGTTGCCGCCGGGCGATTTCCGCAATAATCTGGCCGCGCTGGCCAGCGATGAATCACTCATGATTCAGGTCCTGCAATACCGGTTCGGCACGCAGATCCAGACAAACGGTCACGAAGCGTCCACAGGTCAAAGCCTGAGCGGCCACGCCTTCGGCAATTTGCTGCTGGCTGCTTTGACCGGCATCACCGGCAGTTTTGATGAGGCACTCCTGGCCGCTCAGCGCGTTCTGGCCTTGCGCGGGCAGGTGCTGCCGTCGACGCTGGAGGATGTGACCTTGGTGGCCGATGTGGCTCTTGCGGGAGAAGGTGTCATCGAAGTGGTGGGTGAATCGGCCATTCCAGAAGCGGGCGGCCGCATTGAGCATGTACGACTTGAGCCACCTGATGTCCACGCCTATCCGCCGGCGCTCCGCGCTATCTTTCAGGCAGATCTGATCGTGCTGGGTCCCGGCAGCCTGTACACCAGTATTCTGCCCAACTTGCTGGTCGGCGATCTGGCCGAGGCGTTACGCCACTGCCGGGCAAAGGTGGCCTACATTTGTAATTTGGCCACTCAGCCGGGCGAGACGGCCGATTATACGGTTGCCGATCACGTTGACGCCATTCGGCAGCACGTGCCCGGCGATTTGCTGGATGTCGTCGTGGCCAATGATAACTTTTCGATCCCGGCCGATACCGGCGGAGGAAACACGCAATTTGTGCCGGTTGGCCCGGTCCAGGGAATACACATGGTCGCCTGTGACCTGGTTGACGAGGCGAGACCTTGGCGGCATGACAGCAAGAAGCTCGCGCGTGCAGCGATCAATCTGCTGAATTGATGGGTTGATCTGTTACGTTGGGCGGCTCTGTAGCCTGTCATGTGAATATACATGACATATGTCACAAAGATCGCGCCGACACTTTCAGTCAAACGAAAGATAGAGTATAATCCCCACTAGTGTACTTCCGATTCTAGTGAGCGCACTCCCACTTGATCCACATACTTAACACCAGAATTACCATTTCACTACGAAAGGAGATTTATCTATGACTATCAAAGTTGG
>DAOMSB010000073.1:0-14343 GCA_035446145.1 Promineifilum sp. (SeqCode)
CCGGCTTGCCGCAAGTCGTCGAGATCAGCAGCATCGAGCTGCGTGAGGCCATGTCACCGTCGATCAATATCATCGTCGATACCGTTCTGGACGCCCTCGACGAAACGCCGCCGGAGCTGGTCTCCGACCTGATCGAGACCGGAATCTGCCTGGCGGGCGGCGGCGCGATGATTCAGGGGCTTGCCGACCGTCTGGAAGACGCCGTGAAAATGCGCGTCTGGGTGTCTGAAGATGCCATGACCTGTGTCGCTCGTGGTGCCGGTCGTGTGCTGGAAGATTTGGACAACTACGAGCGCGTTCTCGTCGGCCTGCACCGAGGCAGCACGCGCCATTAGCGTAGCCTGTTCCCTCGCGAAGCCGGGGCTTACCGATCGCCTATGAATCTGGGGCGAACACAACAACGCATCCGCTGGATCACACTGGCGATCCTCGTCGGCTCGGCCATCCTCCTGACCATCCTCGATTCAACGGGCGCGTTGGGCGGTGTAATGGGCTTCGTGCGCGATCCTCTGACCTATATCAGCGGTTGGACTTCGGCTCGCACTGAAACCGTGGCCGAGGTCGTCGCCGGGCCGCGTAACCTGAACACGGCGCTGGAAGAGATCGCCCGGCTGCAGGCTGAGAACGACACACTCCGCAAGGAAAATGAGCAATTGCTCGAAGCCGCCGGCGAGGCTCAAATCCTGCGCGAACTGTTCAACCGCGCCGCCGAAACGCCTGAGTACCGGCGCATCACCGCCGATGTCGTCGGCCAGGACACCAACCCCATCCTGCAGAGCATGCTTATCAACAAGGGCTTCGATGACGGCGTGCGCGTCGGCATGCCCGTCGAAGCGGCACGCGGCCTGGTGGGCCAGGTCTACCGCGTCACCAATAATGCCGCCCAGGTAGCTTTGCTGACCGAAACAGCCAGCGCCATCCCCGTGCGGTTCGGCTCCACGCGGGCCACCGGCATGTTGCGCGGCGCGGGGCGAGGCGCGCTGCCGACCATCGACTGGATCGACCTGCAATATGACGTCCAGGTCGGCGAACTGGTGACGACATCAGGGTTGGGCGGCAAATTCCCGGAGAACCTGGTGATCGGCCGCGTGGTCGACGTGGAGCGCAACGAGGCTGAGTTGTTCCAGCGAGCCATCGTTCAGCCGGCCGTCGACTTCGCCTCGGTGGAGATCGTCTTCGTCATCACCGAGTTCAACACCATCAACACCGAGATATTCAGCGAGGAGCCTTAGCTCTATGCCTAATCACATCCTCGTCGCCATTCCCCTGATGGCCGCGTTGGCGGTCTTGCACACGTCGGTGTTGGCCCAGCTTCCGGTCTTGGGAGTCGCGCCGCAGCTTCTGTTTCTGGTGGCTCTGGCCTGGGGCATCGTCCGCGGGATGGAAGAAGGCCTGGCCTGGGCTTTCATCGCCGGGATATTCACCGATCTGTTTTCGCTCGCGCCGTTGGGCATTTCGGCACTGGCGTTCATGGCCGGGGTCGCCGGGCCGCTGATGCTGCGCCGCGCATTGCCCCCCAACCGTCTGCTGGTGGCCATGTTCCTGGCCGGGTTGGGAACAGTCATCTATCTGGCTGTTTATGCCGTCGGCCTGAGGGTGTTCGGCTTCGGGATTGGCCTGGGAGGGCTGACCGAGCTATTGCCGTTGATCGGCTTTCATGCCATCCTGATCCTGCCCATCTACCTGATTGTCGATTCCATCCTCCGCACTTTTCGCCCGCGTCGGGTCGAATTTTGATCGCATAAAACATAGCGCCGTCTTAGAATCAACGGTAAACCCGTGAATTCAGGCCCGAATTGGGCATAATAGGCTGGATGTCGAGCATCGGATGGAAGCCACCAGAGGAGCGAGACCCGGAGGTCCAACAAATCCCCGGCATTGGCGGCCGCCTGCTGTTCATGCGTGTCGTCATCGTCATCGTTCTAAGCCTCCTCGTCTATCGAGTCTACTGGCTGCAGGCGACCAAAGGACCGGATTTGGCTATTCGCGCCGAACAAAACCAGTTCGCCGAGCTGACGACCGAGCCGCCACGCGGCGTCATCCTCGATCGCCGAGGGCTGCCGCTGGCCATCAACAAGCCGAGCTTCAACGTTACCATCACCCCCGCCTTCCTGCCCAGTGACGAGGGCGAGCGCCAGGGCGTGTTCGAGCGCCTGGCGCTCCTGACCGGCGTCCCGATGACCAACACGGTCGAGCAGGAAGCGCTGATCGCCGGCGCCAACCCCGAACTTGTCAGCACCTACGCGCGCCTGGCCGAGATCTATGGCGCGTCGGTTGAAGATACCCTGGATGAGGCCGGCATCGTGCCCCGCTTGCCCAACAGCATCGAGGCTATCGTCGAGGAACACAGTTTTGCGCCCTACATTCCGGCGGTCATCACGACCGGCGTGCCCATCTCCGAAGCCTATCGCATCGAACAGGAGAGCATCTTTCTGCCGGGCGTGCGCATCCTGCCCCAGGCTCTGCGCGAATATCCCACGGGCGAGTTTACGGCTCACCTGATTGGCTATATGGGTCCGGTGCCGAACCAGAACTGGATCGACCTGTTGGGCTATGAGCGCGACGACCGGGTCGGCTGGGCCGGGCTGGAATCGTCAATGGAGATGGAACTGGCCGGCATCAAAGGCCGTCGCACCATCGAACAAGACTGGACCGGCCGCGAAGTGCGCCAGGTCGGCGAGGCGATTGCGCCGCAAGCGGGCCTGAACTTGCATCTGACGCTCGATTCCCACCTGCAGATGATCACGTATGACATCCTGGGCCAGTTCCTGGAGCGAAACAGTCAAACGGCCCGCATTGACGAAATCACCGGCGAGCGCACCTTTCCGGAGGTCGAACAGGCGGCGGTGGTCGTTCTCAATGTAAAGACCGGCGAAGTGTTGGCCATGGTCAACCTGCCGACATTCGACAACAACCGGTTCCAGACTGAGGTCCCGGTCGATTACTACCTGGGTCTGGCCCGAAATCCGTATACGCCCCTGGTTAATCATGCCATTAGCGGCACCTACCCGCCCGGCTCGGCGTTCAAGCTCGTCCCGGCGGCGGCGGCCCTGCAAGAAGGCGTCGTCTCGCCGGATCGCTACCTGTTTGACCCCGGCACAATTGAGATTCCCAACCGCTTCGCCCCGAATGACCCCGGACGCGTGCAACCTTTCGTGTGCTGGGACCTGGCCGGCCATGGCCTGGTGAACATGCGCCTGGCCATCAAACATTCATGCGATGTCTATTTCTATAAAATCACCGGCGGGTTCGATCAGGATGGCGAGTTCGTTGAGGGACTGACCGTCGACCGCATCGATCTCTATGGTCACCAGTTTGGGTTCGGCCGCGTCCAGGGCATTGAACTGCCGCTCGAGGCGGAGGGCAACCTGCCCACGCGCGCCTGGAAGCGCCAGACGCAAGGCGAGCCGTGGTCCACGGGTGACGACTATAACCTGGGCATCGGCCAGGGTTTCATGACCGCCACGCCGATGCAGCAGGCCCAGATGGCGGCCGTCGTCGCCAACGGTGGCTTCCTCTATCGGCCGACTATCGTCCACCATATGACCGACGCCGACGGAAATATCGTGATTACCAACGACGACGGCAAAATCGTCGCCCGCGCCCACCCGGACCGCAACGGCAATACCATCCTCACCGACGCGGACGGGAACCCGCTGGACGATCCGACCATCAACGTGAAATTCGACGCCGACGGCAATTTCATCTTTCAGCCCGAAGTTATCGACACGCTGGCCGTCGACCAGCAGTACCTGCAAGTCGTCCGCGAAGGGATGCACCTGGTGAACCAGCATATCGTGGATACGAACGAGTATGGCACAGGGGCGACCTACGTCGACTGGAACGGGCTGGAGGCGGCAGGCATCCCCACCGCGGGCAAGACCGGAACGGCCGAATACTGCGATAATATCGCCATCACCCGCGGCTGGTGCCGATTTGAGGACATCGCCCAACGGCGCATCCTGCCTACTCACGCCTGGTATGTAGCCTACGCGCCCTACGACGATCCGGAGATCGCCGTGTCCGTCTTTGTGTTCAACGGCGGCGAGGGATCGGCCTGGGCCACGCCCGTCGCCTGCCACGTCATCGCCGCCTACTTCGGCGTTGCGCAATATGCGTCGCTCATGGGCGATCTGACCCCCGAAGAAGCGGCCGCGCAGACGCCGGTATGCAACTCTCTCATCTACAACCCCGCACTACCGCAATTCGACTTCGGTACCCCGAGCGGAACCCCGCCCGAGACCACCCCGGGCGCTATCCCCCTGAACAGAAATTAAGCCTGATCCTTTACCTACCCGTGGCACAGGCGTTTCGCCGATAGAAGGACCTGTCCGTCAATCGTAGCGCCCTCTTTTTTGTGCTATCATTTTCGCATGGGAACCCTCATCCTCGTGAGACATGGCGAAAACGAATGGACCAGGAAGGGCAAGCTGGCGGGCAAGATTCCGGGCGTTCACCTGAACGAGGCCGGGCACCAGCAAGCCCAGGCCGCGGCCAAGCGTTTGGCGGCTCTTCCCATCAAGGCCGTATACAGCAGCCCGCTGACGCGCTGTGCGGAGACAGCCGCCTACATCGCCGACACCCATCGCCTGACGACCCTCTTTGTCGACGATCTGGGCGAGGTGGAATATGGAGAATGGGAAGACAAGAAGATCGAGAAACTGGCCCGGAAGCCCTTGTGGCGAGCCGTCCAGTTTTTCCCCAGCCGGATGCGCTTCCCCCGGGGCGAGGCTTTGCGTGAAGTCCAGTTCCGTGCCGTCCAGGCTCTGGAAGAGATCGCCGCCCGGCACGAGAAAGAGATGGTCGTCGTCGTTTCCCATGCCGACATCATCCGCCTGTTGCTGGCCTACTATTTGGGCGTCCATATCGATCTGTTTCAGCGCCTTGTCATTTCTCCGGCCTCGGCCAGCGTGCTGCACCTGAGCGCGGACGGGATGAGTCGTGTGCTGCGCTTCAACGACGACGGCCCGCTGCACTCCCCGTCACAGCCCGAAGGCTGGAAAAAGGATAAGAAGGCCGGCAAGAAACGCAAAGAAACCGGCCGGGAAACCGGGTCGCCGGACAAGCAAGACAGCAAGGCCGGCTCTCAGACTACGAGCGGCGTATCGGCCAACGGCAATAAACCCAATCGAGCGCTCCACCCCACCTCATCCGCCGCGCTCGATGAAGAAGAGTAATCATTCATGGCCCATCAAATTGATTTGAATCCGGCGTCCCATCTGACTGTGGGAACCATAGGTGTGCCCGGACAACGAACCTTCTACCTGCAAGGCAGCCGGGGCACTCAGACCGTCTCGCTCGTGATCGAGAAAGAGCAGGCGATCCTTCTCGGCAGCAGCCTGGAAAACTTCGTCGAAGAGCTGGAGCGCAATCATCCTTCCGGCAAGCGCGAGCCGGCCGAGCCGGTATGGATGGACATGCGCCTGCGTGAGCCGATCGACGAGTTGTTCCGCGTGGGCAATATGGGATTGGGGTATAGCGAGAACGACGATCTGATCGTCCTCATCGCCTATGAACTGGTGGAGGAGGGAGAAGACCCTAACGTAGTCAGCTTCTGGGTCGGCCGGGCGCAGATCCAGTCGCTCATCAACCATATCAACGATGTCGTTAAACAAGGGCGGCCGATCTGTGGCAATTGCGGCCGTCCCATCGATCCCGAAGGGCATTTTTGCCCGCAGCGCAATGGCCACCGCCACTAGATCGCGATCTTGTCGCTTAGCGACTGCTGTCCGATTATGACCATTTGGTGACCATCGCATGATAACTATCGCGCGATAACCATCGCACGATAACCATCGCACGATAACCATCGCCATGACTGAGCCGACGACAGGAGAGGTGCTGCAAGCCCTGCAACAGGGTACGGTGGAGATCGAGGGCATGTTGTCCTGGAGTTCCAACTACGCCTTCCTCGTGCAGGTGTGTGACGGCGCGCTGGAACTGGGCGCCGTCTATAAGCCGGCGCGGGGCGAGCGGCCGTTGTGGGACTTTCCGCAAAACACCCTCTGCCTGCGCGAACGGGCGGCCTTCGTCGTCAGCGAGGCCATCGGCTGGCATATCGTCCCGCCGACCGTCTTGCGCGACGCGCAGCATGGGCCGGGGTCTGTGCAGCTTTTCATCGACCACGACCCCCAACAACATTATTTCACCATCGAGAATAACGAGGCATTTCGGCCCCAACTGCAACGGATTGCTCTGTTCGATATCCTGATCAACAATGCCGACCGGAAGGCCGGCCACGTCCTCATAGGGCAGGACGAGGACGGCGACAAACCCGCGCGTCTGTGGGGCATCGATCATGGTATTGGCTTCCACGTCGATCCCAAGCTGCGCACGGTGATCTGGGAGTTTGGCGGCGCGCCAATCCCGGCCGAAATGAAGCACGAGATGGAAGCGTTCCGCGAACGGTTGGGAGATGAGTCATTGGATTTAAACATCGAGCTGGTCAAACTGTTATCGCCGGACGAGGTTGAAGCCATGCAACGGCGGCTCGACCGGCTTATCAACCGGACAACTTTCCCCCAGCCGGGCGCGGGACGTCACTACCCCTGGCCGCCGGTTTGATCGACACAACGGGAATGTATTGAATGTCAACGGATGCTTTGATCGACCAGGCAATTGAGTTGTTGGGCGAGGCCCGTCACGCCGTCGCCCTGACCGGCGCGGGAATGTCCACGCCCTCGGGCATCCCCGACTATCGCAGCCCGAAATCCGGCCTCTGGGAAAAGGAGGCCGACATGATGGAAGTCGCCAGCATCTACGGGTTCCGCCATCATCCCCAGGCGTTCTACGATTGGCTCCGGCCCCTGCTCGAGGTGATTCGCAGCGCTCGGCCCAACCCGGCCCACGTTGCCCTGGCTCAACTGGAAGCGGCCGGCCGTCTGCAGGCGGTCATCACCCAGAACATCGACCTGCTCCACGGCCGCGCGGGGTCGAACAAGCTCTATGAGGTACACGGACATCTGCGCGAGATGGTTTGCCCGGCTTGCCATCATATGCTCCCGGCCGATCCGCTTCTGGATGACTTTGTGGCTACCGGCAAAATCCCGCGTTGCGTGCGCTGCCACCATATCATGAAGCCCAATGTCGTCCTGTTCGGCGAGCTGCTGCCGTGGAAGACGATGAAGGCCGCCCAGGCCCACGCCCGCGCGGCCGATCTGATGCTCGTCGCCGGCTCATCGCTGGAAGTGGCGCCCGCCGGTGACCTGCCGGAGCTGGCGGTGGAGAACGGCGCGCGTCTCATCATCATCAACTTCATGGAGACTCACCTCGACAGCCGGGCCGATATCATCATCCGCGCTGATTTGGCCGAGGCGTTACCCCGACTGGCCCGCCCGTTCCTGTCGCCCGCGCCTCAACCCATCGATTACCCATTTGAACCGCCTGCCGGCCTGATCAGTAAGAATCCGGCCGCCGGTGACGTCAGAATGAGCGGACAGGCGCCATAGCAGGCGCGCATTAAATTGAAAACTGTGCGGGGGAGCACAGTGGCGAAGCACAATAACGCCCGTCCCCACCGCTGAATCAAACGAGAAAAGATATGCAAAAGGAACGAGTCGTTATCATCGGATCCGGCCCGGCGGGATTATCGGCCGCCATCTACACTGCGCGGGCGTTGCTGAACCCCGTCGTCATCACCGGCACCCAACTGGGCGGCCAGATTTCCCTGACCAGCGAAGTGGAAAACTATCCGGGCCTCTACGACCCCGAAGTGACTCCCACCGGCCCGCAGATGGTGGAAATCATGCAAAATCAGGCCGAGCATTTTGGCGCGCGCCTGGTGTATGACGAAGTGGTCGAGGTCGACTTCCGCAGCGGCCCGCCGTTCACCGTCCGAACTCACGGCGAGACTTATTCGGCCGACGCCGTCATTGTGACCGCCGGGGCATCGCCGAAGCATCTGGAAGTCCCCGGCGAGGTGGAATTCACCGGCCGCGGCGTCAGCTATTGCGGCACATGCGACGGCTTCTTCTTCCGCGGCAAGGACGTCGTCGTCATTGGCGGCGGCGACAGCGCCATGGAAGAGAGCATCTTCCTGACCAAGTTCGCCGACAAGGTGACTGTCGTCCATCGCCGCGACGAGCTGCGCGCCGGGCCGACGCTGCAAAAGCGCGCCTTCTCCAACGAGAAGATCGATTTTGTCTGGAACAGCGTGATTGAGGAGATCTCGGGCAATGGTGTCGTTCAGGGGGTCAAGCTTCGCAATGTGGAGACATATGAAGAGACAGAGATGCCCATCGACGGCGTTTTCATCTTCATCGGCCACTACCCGAACAGCCAATTCCTGACGGGCCAAGTTGCCATGGATGAGCACGGCTATGTTATCACCGACGAGTTCATGCGCACCAGCGTCATCGGCGTCTATGCCGCGGGCGAGATTCAGGATCCCTACTACCGGCAGATCGCCACGTCGGTCGGCCAGGGTGTGGCCGCGGCCATCCAACTGGAGCGCTGGCTGGCGGAACAGGAATAGGCAGGATTGGCGAAACAGAAGCCCGGCCCTCGAATCCGGGAGCCGGGCTTTTTTTATTGGCTCGCCGTCCTGGCGTCTACGAGCGCGGCATGCAGCGTCCGCAATTCATCGAGTGAAGTGATTTCGCCCACCTGCAGCAGGAAGTCTCGCAGCGTTGGGCTGGCGGCGCGGATCTCGCGCAGCATCGGACCGATGGGGTCTTCACCCGCTGCGCCGCCCGGCTCGGCCGCATAGCCGCCATAGAAGGCGAAGAAGGCCTGATTCAGCTTGCGGATGTTGTAGCCGTTGTCCAGAAACACACGGCGGCGCTGCTCCATATAATCCTCGGCCTGCGTGATTTCACCCGCGGCCAATAGTCGGTCGACCGTGTTGCGCGTCTCGGCTATTTCGGCCGAATAATCGAAGGCGGGTTTCTCCGGTGGTTGCGTTGGCGGCGTGGCCACCGGCGGCGCGAGGACATGCTCAGGATAATAGCGTTCGATGATCCGCGGGCCGACCTCCAGATCGACGATCGACGCCACCGTCTCATTGATAATGCGCAGGTCCGGATCAGTCATATAGTTCATACCCAGCGGCTTCAAGTCCAGCCAATGGTGGGTCCATTCGTGCGCCACCACATCAGCCAACCGGTTGATGCTCGATGTCTCGCGGATCATGGCCGGATAGGTGCCCATTCCGCCGATGGGGACGACCAACGCCGACTGATCCAGCCGGTCGAACACGGCATCTTCCATCGCTTCCTTGTCTTCGGTGGTGAGGCCGGGCACGAGCGCGGCCGAATCAATCTGGGCAATGCGATCGCGCGGCGAAACGACGAGTAGATAGGGGACGGGCGACATGGTCATCATCACCGGCGGCCAGGCCATCCCGCCGATATCCATACCCTCTTCGGCGAGGATCGCCGCCGCCTGCTGCTGGACGATTGCTTCGGCCGTGGCTTGTCGTCGGGAAAGCGCTTTGCGCAGGGCGTCACGCTCGGCCCGCAAGCCGGCTGTTGCCGCGTCGGGATCGCTCACCGTCGGATCCGCGAAGACGCGCTCGATGTCCGCCTCAATGCGCATGACCGTACCCAATTGATCCAGGTAATCGAGCACGAACGCATGGCGCTCCTCTTCGGACATGGCGTTTTGGGCGCCCGACCGGATGGCCTGCCATTTGTTGTCCAGCGCCGCGGCCGTCCACTCGATGAAATCGAATCGCTGTTGGCGGCCGATGATGGTCTGAAAGCGAAATTTGGCGTCGCCGAAAGCCGGCCATTCCGGCGCGACGACGACCACGAGGATTCCGACGATCAGCACGAGGCGAAACAGTAACCAGATACGCGAGATACGACTCCTGCCCATGCGGTCGATCATATGTCGGCCGCATTAGCCTGACCACTTATCCCCGCTCCGCTTCACCAACATCTAACCCGCTGCCACAGGTTAGAAACCCATTGCAATAAGACACGTATTCTTCATTAGCCTCTACAATTAGCAGGTCGTTGTGAATGTGTCTTGTCCCGATCGGTCGTTGCACTTCTGGCTGATCGTGACGAACGGCGACTAACCGGCTAAAATCTGAACGACCATAACGAATCATTCTCTGGGAAGGTAAACCCTCGTGGGCTTACAGAAAGCGACTCGCTACCCATCCAAAAACCCTGAAGAGGCAATCACACCCGTCTCGCGCAGCAGCGTCAAAACTGCCGTGCGATTGCTGGGTTACGTTCGCCCCTATTGGCGTTGGATGGCGCTGACTATTTTTGCTCTCACGGTCAGTTCCTTGCTCGGCCTCGTCCTGCCGCTCGTCGTTCGCAACCTCGTCGATTACGTCATCGTCAACAAGGGAATCAACGACCTCAATCTGGTGACAATCGGCATGCTGGTGGTCTTCCTGCTGCAAGCCGTCTTCTCTTTCATTCAGCACATCACCCTGGCCTACACCGGCGAACATGCCATGGCCGACATTCGTATCAGTATCTTCACCCATCTGCAATCCCTGCCGCTCAGCTTCTATGCCGACCGCCGCACGGGCGAACTGGTCTCCCGGCTGACCAATGACGTCTCTCTGCTGCAGCAAGCGCTAACCGTCAATCTGGCCACGCTCATGGGGATGGTGATCACCGTCATCGGCGCGGCGGTGCTGCTATTTTGGCTCGACTGGCGGCTTACCATGCTGATCATGTTCGCCGTGCCCGTCATCACGCTGACGATGGTGTGGCTGGGCAACCGCGTGCGCCGTGAGTCGGTCGCCGTCCAGGACGCTCTGGCCGAGGTCGCCAATTCGGCCGAAGAGACGACTCGCGGGGCGCGCATCGTCAAGTCGTTCGCCCGCGAGCCGTATGAGATCGGCCGTTTCACCAACCACATCATGACCCTCTACCGCGCCGCGATGCGACGGGCGCGCGTCCACTCGCTGCTAAGCCCGCTCATCGGGCTGATTGCCTCGGTCACCATCACGGCCATCATCTATTACGGTGGCGTACAGGTGCTGCGGGGCAATCTCTCGCCCGGCGATCTCATGGCTTACCTCATCTACACCGTGATGATCGCCGCGCCCATCGCCATCATCGCCGAGCTTTATGGCCAATTCCAGTCGGCTCTGGGCGCGTCGGAGCGAATCTTTGAGTTGCTGGATCAACCGTCGGAGCTTGTCGAGTTGCCCGATGCCGTGCCGCTGCCGCCGGTGGCGGGAGAAATTGCATTCGATAACGTTTCGTTCAAATACACCTCCACCACCGACGTGATCAACGACGTCACTTTTCGGGTTGAGCCGGGGCAGGTCATCGCCCTGGTCGGCCCCAGCGGCGCGGGCAAGAGCACGCTGGTCAACCTGTTGCCCCGCTTCTACGATGTCATCGACGGCAGCATCACGATCGACGGCCACGACCTGCGCCATGTCACGCTTAAGAGCCTGCGCGAGCAGATCGGCATCGTGCCGCAAGAGACCATCCTGTTCTCCGGCACGGTGTATGACAACATTCGCTATGGCCGGCTGGACGCGACGCGCAAGGAAGTGGAAGCCGCAGCCATGGCCGCCAACGCCCACAGCTTCATCGTCGAGGACCTGGAGAACGGTTACGACACGGCCGTCGGCGAGCATGGCGTGAAGTTGAGCGGCGGCCAGCGCCAGCGCGTGGCCATCGCCCGGGCCATCCTGAAGAACCCGCGCATCCTCATCCTCGACGAAGCCACCTCATCGCTGGACAGCGAGAGCGAGAGCCTGGTGCAGGAGGCGCTGGAACGGCTGATGAGCGGCCGCACGTCGTTCGTCATCGCCCACCGATTGAGCACCGTGCTGAACGCGGACCGAATCCTGGTGCTGAGCAAGGGCGAGATCGTCGAGCAGGGTGACCACCACACATTGCTGCTTGATCCCGACGGCCTCTACACGCGCCTGTATCACATGCAATTTGCGGCTTCGGAAGCAATGCCGTAGGGAGCTGCTTCGCGGCTGCGAAAAAACAAAACAGCCGCCCGAATTGGGCGGCTGCCTGATGTCAACAGACTTCCTTCTCTAAACAAAAGCTGGACGGTTTGATTTACTCAGTGATCCGGGCGCCGGACGGTATGGTGGCTTCGCTAGCGTCCATGTAGAACGACTCAACGATGTCTTCCCGCCGATTCATCCGCGAGGACAACATTCCCGCCGCCAGGACGAAGATTGAGCTAAAAACCGAGGCTCCCAGAAAAAGTAAAAACCAGCTCATTTTGCCTACCTCTACGCTATTGGTTACAGCTTTTCAGGAATTCCCGTCACCGTAAGAAACTTCGTAAGAAAGCAATGCTACAATACGTGCGTCGATGATGTTTGATATTATAGTGGCTTTTTCCTCGCTTGTCTACCCAATACCGTGAAGAACGGGTGACAAATTGGTTATAACTTTAGTACTACTCATCTACGAGTAGTGGATTATTACCTAACCGCCCGTCCATTGCGGCTTGCGCTTGCTCACGAATGCATCCATCCCCTCTTTCTGGTCGGCCGTGCCGAACAGCAAATAGAACAACCGCCGCTCATGGTCCAGCCCGGCGCGCAACGGCATCTCGAAGGTGGCATTGACCGCCTCCTTGGCCAGGCGCACGGCTACCGGCGCGCGCGCGGCGATCTCGTTGGCCAGCCGGATGGCCTCATCGAGATAGACCTCCACCGGATAGACGCGGTTGACCAGGCCATAATGCTGCGCCTCGGCCGCCGACAGATAGCGCCCGTTCAGCACCATCTCCATCGCCACCGCCTTGCCGACGGCCAGCGTCATGCGCTGCGTGCCGCCGGCGCCGGGGATGACGCCCAGATTGATCTCCGGCTGGCCGAACTGCGCCGTTTCGGCGGCGACGATCATGTCGCAGGTCATCGCCAGCTCGCAGCCGCCGCCCAGGGCAAAGCCGGATACGGCGGCGATAATCGGCTTGCCCATCACTCGCAGGCGATCCCACAGATCGATGAAGGAGTTGGTCATCATCGACGCGGGCGTGGCCGTAGCCATCTCCTTGATGTCGGCCCCGGCGGCGAAGGCGCGCTCGCTGCCGGTGATGACCATGCAGCCGACGGCGGGGTCGCGGTCATACGCCTCCAGCGCGTCCATGAGTTCGGTCATCAGCTCGCGATTCAGCGCGTTGAGCGCCTTCGGCCGGTTCAACTGCACGACGCCGGCGCGCCCCTCGATGCGGGTCAGAATGTTCTCGTAGGTCATCATACTCTCCCGTGAATGATGGCCGCGGACAGGAACAGGTCGTTAAGTTCCCCCGCTCCGTCGAAACCCACGGCCGTTGATTTTCTACACACGATAATCCGATTCGAGTCGAGGCCACAGCCGCCAGATGATGACGGCAAACAGGACGCTAATCGCCAGATAGACCGTCCGGATGCCCGTCTGCGCGATGTCGGCGGGTGGCTCAAAAACGAACCAGGCGGTGAAGCTCTGCAGAGCCTGGACGATAATCGGGCCGATGATGCTGCCGGTGCGCAGGCGAATGATGCCGTAGAGGATTCCCCAGCTCAGAAAATAGGCCAGAGCCGGCAACCCGGCCACGAACGATTCACGAAAAAAGACGAAGCCCGTCGCCCCGAAGAGAATGCCGGCGGCGATGGCCGCGGTGAGTCCGCCGCGCCATTCGGCCAGCGCTCGAAAGACGACGCCGAACGCCCATAGTTGCACGGCGAATGCCTCGAAGAGCAACAGATAAAGGAAGGCCCGCCCCGCGCCCGCCGACTGGATAACCATGACCTGGACATGGAGAGCGATCTCCACGATAGCCTGGCCGGTTTCGTCGATGGTGGCCTGCGGCCACATGGGCAGGAAGCGGCCGATGAGCACCGCCACCCAGGCCAGCACGGCGAACCCTATCCCGGCAAAGAGCGGCCGGCCGCCGCGCAAGCCCATCCCGCGCAGCCCGTAGAGGCGCAAGCCGATGAACCAGGCGGTGATGCCCAGCGCGGCGAAGACGGGCGCGGCGTTGCCCGCGTCGGCCTTGGGCGCAAAAAAAGAGCCGCTGATGACGCCGATCAGTATGGCGGCCAGCAGCGGCAGGGCGATAGTGACGACGACCCGGTTGCGGGCCATCTCGGGTGATATCTCTGCGGGCGGCGGCGCATTGTCCGCCCCCGTACTTTTAGATGGCCTGTTAGGTGGCCTATTGGATGCCATAGGCCGGATTGTAGCACCCCGCGGCCGATTGTCACCCGGAGCGGAGCAGACTTCCTACATAAACGTCGAACGCAGATGACACCGATCCGGCGAATGCGCATCGATCAAAATAACGCCTTGATCCGCGCGAATTCGCAAAACCGGCGTCATCCGCGTTCTATTCCCCCACAAAGACGACTTGCCGCTCTCAGGCGCCAACCGTCTCATTCACCTCAAAATCGACCATCAACTGCAACACCCA
>DAOMSB010000074.1:0-14208 GCA_035446145.1 Promineifilum sp. (SeqCode)
GGGTGGCTTCCTCCCAAGAAGTCCATTTTTTGTCCGAACTGTGGCCGAAAGGCCTGTCCAATCTGACCAGGTAAAGATTACTATAACCAGTAGTTTCGGTCATGGCAAGACGATGAGCTTGCTGAATGGGTTTGATGTGCCGGTTTGGGGGGTGACAATTCTCTGCCATCTCGTTACCCCTATATTTTACGTAATGAAACTCGTGAATCGTATTGGAGGATTTTCAAATGGCATACATAGAAAACAGGACCTTAACTTTAGACATCCCAGCGGACGACCTACTTATCCTTTTCGCAAGTACCTGCGAAGGCATGAAAGCAAATATCACGGCCAGCGATCCTGTCATGGGCAAGATAAAAGCAAATATGGGTAATAGATTGGGTTGGTGGGTTGGTATTGAAGCAGAAATCGTACCGCTTTCGTCAGAGAAAACCCAAGTTGATCTACAGTTTTACCAATTGAACATGTACGGATTCAAAGCCCCGCTGTCTTTAGACAGTACCAAGCGGAAAACGGGGGATGAAGCTGACAAGTTTATATCCCAATTCATGGAACGTGTTAGAAGAGCACAGATCAAATACGGTTATTGATCAATATTCGGACGCGGTTCTTGAAAGAAGATAGAAGTACAGAAAGAAGTTTTTTGCTGTGCTGTTATAAAGGGCTTTCCGCCAGTTTCTTGACTATTGAGTGTGATGGCATTTTTCACAGTGATAAGGAGGCTTGTATGGATGAAATAATAGGAATTTTTATGATCTTAGTCGGGTTTACGGTCGCTGCCGGAATTTATTTAATCCCTACGTATATCGCTTTTCGCAAGAACCACCCTAACGCAGTGGCTATTGCGGCGCTAAATATCCTCCTGGGGTGGATGTTTATAGGGTGGGTTGGAGCCTTGATTTGGGCGCTATCTAAAGAATAGAACGCCTGCTCAATAATGGCATTGAGGACTGAGATATGCTTAATTTGCCTAAAGACTTCTCAAAATTCATGACGGTCTTTAGTACAGTGTTACATTAAAAACCTTAACCCGCAGATTGCGCAGATTTTATCTCTTGAATCTGCGAGATCTGCGGATTAAACCTCTTTTTGTAATACTGCAATCAGTACTTCGATCATCATCGTCACAAAAATTGATAAGGATAACTGGAATGAACGCAAGAAAATATCTTCTGTTGATCGCAGTTTTGTTACCTCTTGTGTTGACTGCCTGTTCTAGCGGTCCAGAGCAGGCGGCGAAAGAGTTCATCGAGGCGAGCATGGGGGGCGACGGCGCAACCGCGCTGCAACTGACATGCGATCAATACAAGGAACAGGTTCAAATGTCAGGAATGTTGTCGGCCGGAGTCGGCATGCTGGTCGGGATTGATCCCCAAAGCGCGGAAGTCGATCTGTCGGACCTGAATTTTGAAACCGTGTCAGAGAGTGGTGACACGACCACGGTCAACGTCAACGGCGAAGCCATGATGAGCATTCTGGGCGCCGCCATGCCTCAGGTCATCGATATCAATATCACCATGGTCAAAGAGGATGGGGATTGGAAATATTGTGGGGCTAGGTAGTAGAGCCAGGTCCAACTCACTACGCGCGATTCAGCGTCTATAGGGGAGTAGTTGAATGAGCAGAAACATCTTTATATTTTCAGCATTTCTAATTGTAATTGTTCTTATCGGGGCAGCCTGCAGCGGGAGTTCATCGTCTAATTCACCCGACGAGATTGATATTGAGGCTACGATTTTGGCGGGGATAGTCGCCACGCAAGAAGCGCTTCCCGAAATAGTAGTGGGCGAACTGGTTCCAACCATGACACGGGAGTTGGCTGATGAACCGCAATTGGCGGTGCCCGCCCAAGATGATCCAAACGCACCTATCGAAACAGCAACCCCCAGTGCTACCCGCGCCGATACGAATCCGCCGTTGGCGCTTCCCTTCTTTGATGGGTTTGATCAGGGGTTGCGGCCGGAATGGAGAATTATAAATGGCCGGCCGCTTGTCAGTGAAGGGCGATTGACTTCCGCCGTGGGTGAACTAAGCCTGGAAATCGGCAATACCTCACTACAGAACTACACCCTTTCATTTGACGCAAGCGGCGAATACGGTAACGGGTGTGGAGGTGGTTACGGCGATGATTTGGTGATCGGGTTCTCGCCAACGCTAAGATTGAGTTATTACAAAACCGACTTTTCCGGTAGTCTGCGTTGGTATACCTTTGACAATAACGATTGGGTGATGATCGCCAAGCAGGATGGTATAGATTGTGGGCATTTCGAGATCGTTGTTCTCGGAAATTCATACCAGGTCCTGGTGAATGGAAGCTTGGGCAGCGAGCTTGTGTTCGAGCCTGCCCAAGGGCCACTCTTGATGTCCATTGATGAGCATGTTTTCATCGATAACCTGGAGATTCGGTAGGAAACGGAAGGGGCCGACACAGCTGCGCATGGTTGGCGAGGAGACATCCGATGAGAAAATGCAGATGGTCTGAACTATCGAAGTCAGGTTTCGTGCTGATCTTTTTTACGCTCATCCTCACGGCCTGTAGGCCTGAGGCCACATTTGTCGAGGTCGCACCTATTGCCGAACAGGTTGGCGGGGAAGCACAGATAGACACCGATGTTGAACAGATTGCGACGGGTGATGGGCTTATTGTTGAAGAAGGAATAGACCCTGCCGATGACGATAACCTAGCCGGTTCTGAAGCCGTCGATGCTGTTCATGGCTCACTGAATGGTTTCGAGTACATCATTCACGACCTAAGCTCGATACAGGTTGGCGATGATGCCGCGTTCCACGCCAAAGTGAGCAATGTCGGCTCAGAAGTGTTCGTTATCTCTGTCTTTGAAATAAATGTTTTCGATGGCGTCGGTAATGTCATTGCTACGGATCAGTTCTTTACGCCTGGTGATATCGTTCCAATAGGTACAACAATTCCCTTGCATCGGACAATTGACGATATCTCCGCTGATAATAAATTTACCATCGATCTCGTATCCACTGGCCCACGCATTCAGGATCTGGATGCACGGGTCGTTGAATTTACCGTTGAGTCGGAAGCAGCTCCAAATGGCGCTTGCGAAGTAGCGGGTCTTGCGAATGTCGATACAATTGCGCCTACGCACTTGTCGCTATTTGAGGTCTACTACAACGATGCTGACGAAATCGTGTGGGTCTTCGTGCAGGGGCTATATCCAGTTGATCCTGGTGATACTGAATGGGTCGACTGTATGTACAATAGGGTAAACAGGGGTCCCTCAGACCCCTATCCAGACTTTGTGCGATATGAAGTGATTGCTACTGCCTACTATCAACAGAGCCATTCAAGCCCCTAGAGATAGTATGGTGTTAAAGAAGAAGGTTAGTAGTCGTACATATGACCCCCCACGCCTACCTCTTCAACGCCATCCGCACCCCCCGCGGCCGCGGCAAAGCCAGCGGCTCGCTGCATCCCGTCCGGCCGCTCGATTTACTCAAGACGCTGTTTGATGAACTGAGAGAGCGTCACGACCTGGACACGTCCCAGGTCGATGATGTGCTGCTCGGCTGCGTCACGCCGGTCAAGGAGCAGGGCGGCAACATTGCCCGCACCGCGCCGCTCTATGCCGGGTGGGACCTCGACCTGCCGGGCGCGCAGCTCAACCGCTTCTGCGCCTCGGGGCTGGAGGCGGTCAACCTGGCGGCGATGAAGGTGCGCTCCGGATGGGAGGATCTGGTTGTGGCCGGGGGCGTCGAGTCGATGTCGCGCGTGCCGATGGGTTCCGACGGCGGGGCGATGTGGGACGACTACGAGGTGATGGGCCAACTCGACATCGTGCCGCAGGGGATCAGCGCCGACCTGATCGCCTCGCTGGAGGGGTTCACCCGCGCCGACGTGGACGGGTTCGCGTTGTTGTCGCAGCAGCGCGCGGCCGCGGCCCAGGCCAACGGCTACTTCCGTTCCATCGTCCCCGTGCGCGACGCCGCGGGTAATGTGCTTCTCGACCGCGACGAGCACCCGCGCCCCGACGCGACGCTGGAGGGTCTGGGCGCACTCAAACCGGCTTTTGAGGGGCTAGGGACGATGGGCTTCGACGCTGTGGCGCTGAAGAAATACCCACAGCTGGAGCGCATCAACCACGTCCACACAGCCGGCAACTCGTCGGGCATCGTCGACGGCGCGGCGCTGGTGCTGGTCGGGTCGAAAGAGAAGGGCGAAGCGCTGGGGCTGCGGCCGCGGGCGCGCATCGTATCGGCCGCGCTGCTGGGCGACGAGCCGACGATCATGCTGACCGCTCCGGCTCCGGCATCCAAACGGGCGTTGGCCAAGGTGGGCATGGCCGTGGGCGATATCGACCTGTTCGAGATCAACGAGGCGTTCGCCTCGGTCGTGCTCAAGTTTATCCGCGAGATGGGCTTGCCCGACGGGCCGGAGCGAGTCAACGTCAACGGCGGGGCCATCGCCCTGGGCCACCCGCTGGGCGCGACGGGGGCAATGATCCTCGGCACGGCGCTCGATGAGCTGGAGCGCCGCGGCCTCTCGACGGCGCTTATCACCCTGTGCGCCGGCGGCGGCATGGGCATCGCGACGATTATCGAGCGGGTGTAGGGGCGGCCACCTACGGCCGCTCATTCTCTACCGTCACCGGCCCCGCCACCTCATCGAACGTGCCGTCCTCATGCACGACGGTGAGCAGCAGCGTGTAGAGACCATCCTCGACCAACGTCGTATCCCAGGCGCCCAATTCGGCCGACTCGACCGGCGATTCGCCGCGCTCGACGAGCGTCTGCATCGCCTCGGGCAGCAAGCCGGGGAACCAGGCCAGGCGGAAATAGCTGAACTCCTCGCCGCCGGCGCTACCGGCCACTGACCACTGGCCACTGATTACCGACCACGGTTCGATGTCCAGTTCGGCGCCGCCTGAGCGCGTGGGGACGCGGCGAATGGTGTCGTATTCGGTCGGCGCGAGTTCGATGCCCGCTTCTTTGGCCCACGCGGCCGCTTCGGGAGGGTAGTCGATGAAGGTGCGGCGCTCGATGAGGTGCGGCGGAGTGAAGATGGTCGCCAGCCGTCCCGTCTCGCGATTGACGGCCACCTCACGCACCATGTTGTCTGTCTCAAAGGGTTCCGTGCCGGGCACGAACCACTCGCGCACGGTGGGACAGTCGGCCCGACGCGAGGGTAGTAATCCCGACACAGCGCACACCTCGGCCGTCCGCAAGCTATCCGGGCGAGGCCAGACGGCGACCGGCTTGCCCTCGACCGACCAGGCCATCAGCCCGCGCCAGATGTCGGCCGCGTCGCCGGCGGCCATCACGCCGATCAAGGTGTCGGGCGTGTAGCCGAGTGCCCAGGAGCCATCCGTCGATTCCCCGGTAGCCCCGGCAGCCGGGACCACGGCCGCTAGGACCACGGCCGCCGGTTGGCCGCCCGGCAACGCCGGCCAATCGGGGCAACTACCTGCCGGGCAGCGCGCCTCGGCGTCGCTCAGGATGTCGGTCAGCAGATACGCCAGTTCCGGCGAGAGCGTCTGCCGCGTCGTTGGTTCGTAGGTGTAGAATTCGCGACCATCGGCGGCCGTGATGCGCTGGATGGTGGCCGGTTGCGGGAGCGCTTCGCCGATCGCCCCATCCGCCGCAAACCCGGCCATCCGGCCGCCGCTACCGACCGTAGCATAGGCGCGCGCCAGATCGAGCAGCGGGACCGGAAACCCGACGGTCGGGAAGGTCAGATCGGGCGCGGCTGTGCCTGGCTCCAGACCCAGCGCGCGGGCTGTTGTCATGACCTGCATCCCGCCGATCCAGCTCAGCACTTGTGTCGCCGGGACGGTTCGCGCCGCGGCCATGGCTTCCCGCAGGCGCAAGGGGCCGAAGAAATCGCCGTCGGCATTGCGCGGGGAATAAGGGCGGCCGTCCTGCAAATAGATTGCCGGTACGTCCAGCGTCAGTGTGGCCGCGTTGTAACCCTGGCTCAGCGCAGTGAGATAGATGAGCGGTTGGGCAAGCGTGCCGATGGAACGGGGCACGATCACATCACCCGCCACCGCGCGCAGCCTGCCGGTCGCCGGGTCGAGGGCGACCATCGCCGGTTGGTCATCGACCGCCGGAAGATCGTCGGCGGCCGCATTCAGCATGAACCCCCGCGCCGGACAAAGCGGACCGCCGCCCGTGTTATCGGCTGGGCCACTGCTTGCCGCCGACAGACAGTCGAGTTGTTCTTGCAGGCCGAGATCAAGGGTCGTTTCTACCTGCCAACCGCCGGCCAGCAGGCGCTCCGGCCCCAGGATATGTTCCAGTTCGCGGCGAGCCAGGCGGGCGAAAACGGGGGCGATTGCGTCGCTGCCCGGCGACGGGGCCAGAGCCGGCGCTTCCGCCAGAGCGTTTTCGGCTTCCGCGGCCGAAAGCATCCCGGCGGCGACCATCGTTTGCAGGATCGACGCCTGTCCCTGTCGCGCCGCCGGTGGGTCATCGAACGGATTGGCGACCGGGCTTTGAGCAACTGCGGCCAGTATCGCCGCCTCGGCCGTCGTCAAGTCGGCCGCGCCCTTGCCGAAATACACCCGCGCCGCGGCATCGACGCCATAAGCCAGATTGCCGAAGTAGGCGGTGTTGATCGCCCACTCCAGCTGCTGTTCGCGTGAATAGCGGCCGTCAATTCGACGGGCCAGGAACCAGTCCTGCCAGGCGTGAAGGTCATTGTCACCAGCCGCTCCGTCTCTCAAATAGTCGCGGATCAACCCGGCAGTGAGCGGCGAACGGATGATCGGGATGTCCCCGCTTTTCCACCAGCCCCCCAGTTCCGAGGCGAGAGAGGGCGATGCCGCCTGCCCGGATGGCGGATCGAGCGCGGCCAGAAACGCATCGGCGACCTGAGGCGACAGATCGGTGACCGGCACCCAGCCTGCGCCGCTCGCTCGCGGATCAGTGATGGTGTCGATGACCACCGCTTGCCGCGACCCGTCGGCCGCCGGTTCATCCCAGGCGAAGAGGTAAGTTGCGGCGCGTGACGGCTGAAAGCGCTCCGGCAGCTGCTCCAGCGTGGCTATGTCGGGCAGTTCGGCGGTGAAAGCCAATAACGCCATCGCTCCGGCGGTGAAGGCCAGCAGGGGCACGAGGACGACCGCCGACAACACGACCAGCGCGATGGCCGCGACGCCACGCGACGCGCGACGGCCGCGACTGTTGGCCTGCCGCGCCCGCCGCCGCCGATGCCGGATAATGTCGATGGTGCGCATGGCGAGCATTGTCGCAGGAAGCGGCTGTTGCGGCAACCGGCGCGAGCTTGCTACAATTTCGATCATGGTTAACGAGCCTGAACTGAGCGAGGCGGCCGTGCGCGCCGAACTGACCACCGCCTGGCTGGGGCGGCCCTATCGGTATGTGGCGTCCATTGATTCGACCAATGAGCAGATGAAAGCCTGGGCCGCCGACCCCGCCTGGCCATCGGGAACGGTGCTGCTGGCTGATTTTCAGTCGGCCGGGCGTGGGCGTCTCGACCGTCGCTGGGATGCTCCGCCGGGCACGGCGCTGCTGTTCTCGGTCTTGTTGCGGCCGGGTTGGCCGGCGCATCAGGGCGCGTGGCTGACGATGCTGGCCGGGCTGGCCGTGGTCGAGGCAATTGAGGCCATCACCGGGTTGCCGGCGCAACTCAAGTGGCCTAACGATGTCGTGCTGGCGAGCGGTGGGACGGGCGAATGGCACAAAGTGTGCGGCTTGCTGCTTGATGCGACCCTCGCGCCTGCGGGTGATCGGCTGGAAAGCGCAATCGTCGGCATCGGGCTGAATGTCAATATCCCTGCAACAGCGCTGCCTGTCGCCGCCACTCCGGCCACCAGCTTGCTCGTCGCCGGCGCGCGGCCGGTCTCGCGGCGAGCATTGCTGCTGGTCTTGCTGGAGCGTCTGGAGCGTCATTATGAGGCGGCCGTCGCGGGTCATTCTCCGGTTGGGGCTTGGGCGGCTCGTCTGATCACGCTCGGACGCCCCGTCGTGGTCACCTCTGTAGAGTCATCTTCTTCGTTCACGGGTATGGCCGAGGGGATCGATGAGTGGGGGCAATTGCTGGTGCGCGACGCCACCGGCGCGCTCCACACCGTCGCTGCCGGGGATGTAACCTTGCGCGGACGTTGACTTTTGCTCGCCTTCGGGTTACGCTATGTCAAGTTGATACGCCGCAGAGGAACGAAATGAGCGACGAAATTCACGAAATCGATGAGGTCGAGGTGAATTCAGGCGCAGTCGCCGAGGAGATTACCGTCGGCGATAGCGAGCCTGCGATTGATTGGGATCACCTGCCGGAGAGCGAAACGATGCCGGCCGCGGCCGAACCGGTCGTGACCTATCCCGTGGCTCGCGGCGCGTGGGACTTCACCAACACCCAGCGGATTATCCTGGCCTTGCTGCTTTGGCTGAATCTCATGATGCTGGGTCTTGGCTTCCTGGCGATCACCGGCCGGATATAGCGCCCCAAAACGATTTGCCATCTCCTCATATCAGGGGATGCAGATGACCGATGTCAGGTAGAGAATTCCACCGGCGGGTTGACCGTTCGTCTGCAGCAACTGGTCGGTGGTGATGCCCCGCCAGGCGGCGATGCCCGACCACGTATCCCCTTCCCCAACAACATATGGCTGCCAGCCCCCCGTGCAGCAGGCCGGATCGCCAACCGGGACGGGAATTTGGTCACCCGCGATCAGCGACGTTGACGAGATGCCATGGCGCGCCATCAGGGCGATGGTCGTCACATATCTGCGCGAGATGCTATAGAGCGTGTCCCCGGACTGAACGTTGTGGGGGGTGAAGGCGATGCAGCTGTTCCGCGGGATGGGCGTCACAGTGGGCGGCGGGGCGCTGGGCAACGGTTGCAGGGTCGCCGTCGGCGTGATGGGTGGCAAAATAACCGGCGTTGGACTGGCCATTTGAGCGATAAATTCCCCACCCGTTCCCGCAGCCGGCCACAGGGCAACCTCTTTCTCCGGATTCATTTTGATGCGGACGAGATTCCCCTCAATATATCGTTCGGTGGTTCCCGGCGGAAATTCGGGCCGACCATAGAGGTAGGGAATGGCCAAAAAGAGGCCGGCCGCAAATAGTGTGGCGACGGTGATCAGGATCAACAATTGCGGTATCAGAATTCCACAGCCGGATTTATTATTTCCCATTTTTCCATATCCCGGCAAACGGGCATCAGCCGTGCCGATAGCGGTCAGGATATGATTATGTTACACTTGCTGGTGTTCGGTGGCAACCCCCTGTCCGGATCGCTTGCGCCGAACTCCACTGTTTAGCCCACAACCGAGGAGAGAGAACCCATGATACGTAAACGGCCGCAACTGGAGGAGATCGAGTCGATGAGCCTCGCGCCCTATGGATTGCGCAGCGCAGAGTCGCGCGGCCGGGCTTATCCCGAACCGGAATCGGCCACGCGCCCCGCCTTCACCCGTGACCGGGATCGCATCATCCACACCACCCCCTTTCGTCGGCTCATGTACAAGACGCAGGTTTTCGTCTTTTTTGAGGGGGATCATTATCGCACGCGCCTGACCCACACGCTTGAAGTCGCGCAACTCGGCCGCTCGCTGGCCCGCGGGCTGGGTGGCAATGTAGACCTGACTGAGGCGATCTGTCTGGCGCACGATCTGGGACATCCCCCGTTTGGCCACGCCGGCGAGCACATGCTCAATATCCTGATGGCCGATCACGGCGGATTCAACCACAACACACAGAGCTATCGCATCGTCACAAAGCTGGAGGATAGCTATCCGGATTTCCCCGGCCTGAATCTGACCTATGAGACCCGCGAGGGGATGCTGAAGCACGAGACCGATTACGACCGGAGCGAGGCGGCCGAATATGAGCCGAATAAACGGGCCTCGCTGGAGGCGCAGATCGCCAACTTCGCCGACGAGATCGCCTATAATGCCCACGACCTGGACGACGGGCTGCGCGCCGGGCTGTTTACGTTGACCGACCTGGACGATCTGGCCATCTGGCGCGAACTGCGCGAAGTCGCGGGTTGGAAGCCGGGCGAGCATTTCACATCGATGCACCGGCATGAGATTATCCGCGAGCTGATCGGCCGTTCCATCGGCGACGTGATGACCCGCACCGCAGAGGCATTAGACGCCAACGATATTGATTCCCCCGAGAAGCTCCAGCGTCACCCGGAAAACGTCGTGGGTTATACGCCGGATTTCGGCCAACAGGTGCGAGCGCTCAAAAAGTTCCTCTTTGATCGGATGTATCGTCACTATCGGGTGATGCGCATGCAGACCAAGGCCGAACGTTTCGTCGCCGAATTATTTGATGCTTATGTCAAGGAACCGCACATGCTGCCTGACGAAACGCAGGCCCGGCTGGAGACCGCCCCGATGGAGCGGGTTGTAGCCGACTACATCGCCGGCATGACCGATCGCTACGCGCTCGACGATTGGCAGCGGCTATATGATCCCTACATTCGAGCGTAGGATAGGTTGCTCAACAACAGACTATCGATTTATAAAGAGAGCACGGTAGCCATTTGGCTACCGTGCTCTCTTTCCTTCAAGGCGACCGGTTGGTCTTTAAGCAATTCTCAAGCAGCGCAAAAATAATCTGCGCGGCCAGCGGATTGCATCCCTCTTTCTAATAGTTCAGCAAATCTTCCTCATCGCCGGCCGGCTGCGAAGCGGCATAATCGCCTTCCTTGGCCCAGGCCGACAGCTCGATGGTGAAGCGTTCGAAGTAGCTGGCGTCGGGCATGTCGCCGCTCTCGCCATACTCCATCTCGGTGATCTCGGCGTTGATGATCAGCGTCGCCGTCTCCAGCACGATGGTCTCGTTCTCGCGGGCCAACACCGGCTCGCCCTTCGGGGCAAGCTTGGCTTTCAATGCCTCGTCGAAGTAGGCATGATCGCTCATGATCACCTTGGTGATGGTGCGGATGTCGTTCTTGTCGAACAGCCACACTTCGAACGCGGTCACGTTCCTGGATGCAGACGCGCCCAATGTCTCGGAGATGCCCACGCCGCACTCGCCGAGGAAGTCGCCGTTCGCGTTCTCGATGCTGAACGAATCGTCATAGGTATCGTGGCCATGGGTGTAGGCGGTGCGGAAGCGGGCGATGGGCACTGCTCTTGACTCGGCTGCGGTTGCGGTTGCGCTCGCAGCCGCGGCGGGGCGGAAATAGGACGGCCGGGCCGATTTTCGGCTCACGCCGTTTTCGGTGTAGTCCGCGTCTTCATCGTCTGTCCCCTGCATCAGGGTACGACGACGATTCCAGACGTAGAAAATTGCCAGCAGCAACAAGGCCAGCAACAACAGCAGGAGCATGGTCGGCAGTGAGCCGGACCCGCCGGACGATTCCGCGCCGGGCAGGGCGGCCGTTGCGCCGGGAGGCGCAACGGGGACGGTTGCTTGCGTGCCCGGCGATGTCAGGCTACCGCAGCCCGTGCCATTGACGATCGTCGCGGCGGCGATCATGCGCTGCTGATCGGCCGGGTCAATCGAACTCTTGGCCAATTCACAGGCGACGGCGTCGCCGCCCCAGCCGCTCAACGCGCCGCGCAGCTTTTCCTGGTTGTTGTCGAACGCATAAAGTTCGGCCGCGTTGCGGACGAAGACGGCCTGGTACTCCGGGAAAAGACCGGACGGATCAGCGCCGGTGTATTGGACGGGGAAGAGGCCCCAACCCAGGACGACCAGACCGATGATGAGTCCGGCAATGAATGCTACCAGCGCCGCCAAGCCGGGCTTTTGTTTGATGATGTCCATTTTTGTCACCTACCTGCTAATTTCCTCGCGGAATGGATTTTCTCGAACCCGTTCACCCGACTGCCCGGTCTGTCCGGGCGATCCATGCCGGTTGGGCCGTCGCATCAGCCCAACCGCAGGCAATGGACCCGTCATTGGAATGACTTCGCCATTGGATCGGGTTCCGCTCTTAGGCGACATCCCCTCTTCTGCTGCGAACATCTTACCATAACTCAAAAATACATACAAGCGAAGGCGATTTTCCGCGCGTCACGCTTCGTAAAAAAATATCTATCGAGTTGCCATGACCTGGTGTGCAGGCCCCGATCCTGAATTTGTAGCGGCACATAATGATTTCAGGGTTACAATACATCACGTCTGTCCGGAGAAGTGATACACCTCTTGTTATGAGCGCGACGAACGCACGCACCAACGAACAGTGGGTCGCCGACCTGGGCGCTGAAGGCCCCGCACGTGAGGCGGCGCTGGCCGACTTGCGCGTCGTGCTGGCCAACGGCTTGCGTCGCGGCCTCATCGGGCAGGTCGACACGTCGGCCCCGGAGTTCGACGTCCTCATTGACGACTTCATTCAGGACGCGCTGCTCAAAATCCTCGAAAACCTCGACACCTTCGCCGGGCGGAGCCTGTTCACAACCTGGGCCAACAAGGTGGCGCTCAACATCGGCCTGACGGAATTGCGCCGCAAGCGCTGGCGCGACACGTCGCTCGATGGTTTGATGCAGACGGAGGAGGGGGAATTCACGCCCTCTTTTGTGGCCGACCCGGCCCCGCGCCCGGAGGAGTTGACCGAGCGGAAGGAGCTGATGGGGTATGTCAATCACCTGATCAATGAGGAGCTGACGGAGAAGCAACGCACGGCATTGACCGCGGCCGTCATTCAGGGGCGGCCATTGAGCGAAGTAGCCTGGATGATGGACTCCAATCAGAATGCCGTCTACAAGCTCGTCTTTGATGCCCGCCAGCGCCTGCGGCGGCGGCTGGCCGAAGACAACCTGACACCTGAGGACATACTCGCCTCTTTCGTTGGAAGGTAGTGGCCGTGTTGTAAGAATGATAGGCCATGATTCGTCAAAGTATGAGAATGACTAGCCTGATCGAAAAACTTCGGGAGCTGCGGAGCCGCACTGGGGAAGGCGCGGGGGCAAGCGCCGGCGCGTCGCTGGATGAGCAGAGCGTTGAGCGGCTCATGCGTTTACTGTGCGAGACGCGCGACGATGAGCTATCGTGCGAAGAAGTCTTCGGCTGCCTGGACGAATACGTCGAGTGCCTGGAAGCCCACCACGAATTTGGCCACAGGAAACAACTCGTTGAACATCACCTGAAGCTCTGCACCGACTGCCGCGACGAGCTGGACGCGCTGATCCATGCCCTGGAAGACGCCGACGCCGCGGGCCATGTCGATATCGCGTCGTAACTCTTTCCCGCGCCACAACTCCTCAGTATACTTTCCTCAACGATGGGGCGACCGGCATATTGTTTGGAGCGTGGCCTGGCGCAATCCCTGAGCCTGATCCGGCCGCAGCCAACATCGTGATGATCCGGCTATCCACAACATAACCATAATTGGGGAGTGATTTATGTTACTCGCAGGCGACATCGGCGGCACCAAAACAGTTCTGGCGCTCTTCGACGTGGATGAGGCCAACGGCATCGCCCGTCACCCCCTCATGGAGCGCACCTTCCCCAGCCAGCAGTACCAATCGCTGGAACTCATCATCGAGGAGTTTCTGCGCGAATGTGACTATAGCGTCTCCGCCGGCAGCTTTGGGGTTGCCGGGCCGGTCATGGGCAATCGCGCCCAGGTGACCAACCTGCCATGGATGATCGATGCCGAGGCCATGCGCGAGCGTTTCGGCTTCACTGTGCATCTGTTGAATGACCTGGAAGCGCTGGCAACGGCCGTGCCGTTTCTGGGAGCGACCGACCTCATCACGCTCAGCGAAGGCGCACCGGTGGAGCGTGGCGCCATCGGCGTTATCGCCCCCGGCACGGGGCTGGGCGAGGGTTTCCTCGTCTGGAATCGACCGGCCGGCAAATATGAGTCCTACCCGTCGGAAGGTGGCCATTGCGCGTTTGGCCCGACGACGCTTCTGCAGCTGGAGATGCTCAACTACTGGCTGCCGCGCATGGGGCATGTCAGCTACGAGCGCCTTTGCTCCGGAATCGGCATCCCCAACATTTATACCTTCCTGCGCGAGACGGCCCGCTACCCCGAACCCGACTGGCTGCGCGACCAGCTGGATGAGGCCGCCGACCCGACGCCGGTCATCGTCAAGGCGGCCGTGGCCGGAGAAGCCGAGATCTGCGCGGCCACGCTGGAGCTGTTCATGGAGATATTGGGCGATCAGGCCGGCAATCTGGCGCTGACCGTGCTGGCGACCGGGGGCATTTTCCTCGGCGGCGGCATCCCCGGCCGCATCCTGCCCCAACTGCAGAAGGGGCCGTTCATGAAGTTCTTCCAGGACAAGGGGCGATTCAGCGAGATGATGA
>DAOMSB010000075.1:0-14058 GCA_035446145.1 Promineifilum sp. (SeqCode)
TCAGCTTGAGCGATTGGGCGCGCGGTTCCGCTCCAGTGGTGATACTGAGGTGGTGTTGCAGGCGCTGGCCCATTGGGGCACGGCGGCGCCGAATCGATTCAACGGCATGTTTGCACTTGCGTTCTATGATCGTCGGGAGCGCGAACTGCTGCTGGCCCGCGACCATGCCGGGATCAAGCCGCTCTATTATCTGCTGGGCGAGCGCGGCCTCTTCTTCGCTTCGCAGTACGATCAGATTATGGCTCATCCGTGGCGCGCCGATTTGCCGATATCGGCCGACGGCCTGGCCCTCTATCTTCGGCTGGGCTATATTCCCGCGCCCTATGCCATCCTGGAGCGCACCTATATGTTGGGGCCTGGCTCGTGGCTCCGTGTTAGCGCCGAAGGGCGAGTTAGCCGCGGCACTTATTACACCTTCCCGATGCGCGGCACGCCGAACCTGACCGGTCAGGAAGCTTGCGAGGCGGTCGACGCCGCCGTAGGTGACGCCGTTCGCCGCCAAATGGTCAGCGATGTGCCGCTGGGGGCGTTTCTGTCCGGCGGTATTGATTCGCCGCTGGTGGTGGCCAAGATGCGGGCCGCGGCCGGGCGGCCGGTGCGGGCTTATACTATCGGCAGCGCCGGCAGCGAGCTGGACGAATCGACCGACGCGGCCGACTACGCCCGACAACTCGGCGTCGACCACGTGCTGGAGCAGTTTACGCCCGACGACGCGTTGGGCTGGCTGGATGAAATCGTTGCCGCTTGCGGCGAGCCGCTGGCCGACCATTCTATCTTCCCCACGATGCTGGTATCCCACCTGGCACGGCGCGATATGACCGTGATGCTCTCCGGCGACGGTGGGGATGAGCTTTTCTGGGGCTACCCGGAGCGTTTCGGCTCGGTGCTGGTGGCCTCATCCGACTTCCGTCGCGCTCGTTGGCAGCGCAATGCCCGTTGGGCGGCCCGGCGTTATACCGGCTGGGGGAATGGTCACGAAAATTTGCGCTGGCCGACCATCGGCCACTGGTATCGCCAGAAGCACACCCGCATCGCTGAGCCGGTGTTGACCGATCTGTTTGCTGCGCCGCCGGCCTGGCCCGACGAATGTGGCCTATTTGAATTTGACGGCTGGGAGGCGGACGAGACAGCCCATTGGCTGCGCTGGAACGAGTTCGTCGGTCATTTGGCGATGGTGCTGCTCAAGGTCGATCGGGCCAGCATGCGCAACTCGCTTGAGGTTCGTGTGCCGTTGCTGGATCGCGAGGTAATCGCTACGGCCGCGCGGGTGGATTGGCGATCGTGTCTGGATCTGGAGACAAATACCGGCAAGCTGCCGCTGCGCTGGGCGTTGTCGCGCCATATTTCGCGCCAGACGCAAGCCAAGCGCGGCTTCGCCATCCCCATGGCCTCCTGGTTGCGCGGGCCGCTGCGCGATGTGTATCGCGAGAAGGTGGTTGGTCGGGCAGAGCTGGCCGGGATGGCGCTCGACCGCGGCGCGGCCGAACGGCTATTGGCCGCTCATATGAACGGCCGTGATCTCAGTCGCAGCTTGTGGACATTATTGAGCCTGGCATTATGGGAAGATCGGCACCTTCGCCCGGCGGCCCGGCAGCGAGGCTATGAACACCCTGTAATCGTATCTTCCGGAGCATCCCTATGAACGAAGTTGACTCCCCGGCGACCGAAACAAAATGGCGCGAGGTGGTGCGATCAGTTAATCACGCATTGCGGCCGACCGCTCGGGTGACGCTTTGCGGGACACCTTACACATTGCGCGCCGAAGCGCGGCCCAATGGCAGCGATCGCGATTATGCCGTGTTGCGCCGGCTGGCGCGCGGCAAGGCCTGTATTCTTGACGTCGGCGCAAACGTGGGCCTGACCTCATTGGTGATGGCCAAAGGAGACATGGCGCCGAACGGCCACATATATGCCTTTGAGGCCTCGGAAGCGGCCAGCCGGATTATTCGCGACAACGCCGCGCTCAATGATCTTGCCGCTCGCATCACGGTGGTGAATGCCCTCATCGCCGAGAGATCGGGATTGACCATCGACTTTTATGGCGACGCGGCTTCCGGCAGCGCTTCGATCATCCCCGGCTATCTGGCCCATCATCACCCTCTGCGCAAGGCGGCGCTGGCGCTGGATGATTTCGTGCGCGATGCCGATGTGACGCCCGATCTGATCAAGATCGACGTCGAAGGCGCGGAGTTGCGCGTTATTGACGGGCTGACAGAGACGCTGCGCGCTGCGCGGCCGTTGGCTTTTATTGAGCTGCACAGTTGGGGAGACCTCGCCGTCAGCGACACGGCCGACTCGCTGATCGAGCGATTGGTCCCGCTGGGATATCGCCTGATCTACTTGCGAACAAAGGAATTCATCACCGACACGGCGGTGCTGGTCGGGCGCGGCCGTTGCCATGTGTTGGCTTGTCCGGCTGAGTCGTCGTTCCTGAGCGAACTGCAGGAGCTGGACACCACCGGGCTTTAGACCCACGGATAGTCGGACGAGAGACGATGAGTCATAGCGATCCCGTATCACTTCAGAAGACGCAGCCGGAAGAGGGCGTGCCTCTTTCATTCCGGTCGCTGATGGACGCGAACCATCTGATGGCGCTCGTCGTGATCCTGGGTGTTCTGGCGCTTGGCTTGCGCGCGATTTCATTGCGACGGGATATCGGCGAGACGTTGGTCAACCCTGCCTTGCTGAAGGCGGCCATGCAGGCGGCCGCGGGCACGCCGGTTTCCGCGACCGAAGCGGCCGAGGTGCTTTCCAACCGGGGGGCGGTGTCGGCCTTCCAGGCACGGGCCATGAGTCGTATCGCGGCGCGCGCGGAGCAATGGACGACGGCCGAGGCCTGGCTGGCGCAGGGCGTGGGCGACGCAGATGCGGGTTATCTGGCACAGTTTGAGTTGTGCCGGCTCTATTGGGGCCAGGGACGACGCGACTATGCCCGCGAGGCTTGTCGTGATACGGATTCGTCGGCCTATTACTGGCTTAACCGTGGTTATGTCGCCGACCAGAATGGGGAGCGCGCCGAGGCGCTGGCTGCTTTCCAGATGGCCACCACGGTCGATCCGAAGTTGACCGTCGCCTGGCAACAGCTTGGCCATGCCTTGTTTGCGAGCGGTCGCTATGGCGAAGCGATCCTGGCCTATGAGCGCGTCATGGCGTTGAACCCGACTCCCCCGGCCGATATATTTCATTCCTTGAGCCGGGCCTACCTGGAAACCGGCAACCTGACGATGGTGCGCGACGTGGTCAATCGGGGCCTGATGATCTATCCCATGGAGCGCGTCCTCTATCTGGTGATGGCTGATTCGTACCGGCAGGAGTCTGACCTTGAGACGGCCGAGAGCTGGTACGTGCGCATGCTCCAGCGCTGGCCATATGACGCATCGATATGGGCCAGACGCGGCGAAGTGGCCGCGGCCGCCGGTCGTTTGCGCGACGCCGAAGGATATTATCAAGAGGCTGTCGCCATCCAGCCTGACGATGTCGGTTATTGGACGGGCCTTGCCACGACTGCCGTGGCCGGGGACAACAAACCGCTGGCCCGCGACGCCTATCAAAAGGCGATGGCCTTGCGACCTGATGATGCCGCTCTATGGCTTGAGGCCGGCCGTTATTTCGCCGAAGCCGGGTGGGCTTCCGACGCGCGGACGGCCTTTGAGCGCGTGATTGAACTCGAACCCGATAATACCGAGGCGCTTGACCGGCTGGCTGAGCTGGATGGTCAATAACCCGATGACAGCGTATCCCGAACCCGTTTTTGCGGCCCGACGCGACCGGCCGGTGACTTCCACGGTCGGTGATTGGCTGCTGACTTTTGGGATTGAAAATCCAGCCGGCCCCACGCGTTCGTCTACGGGTGTATGGGCGGCGGAGGCGCAAGGCGCTACCTGGCGATTATCGCGCTCCGCGCCGGGCGAGAGCTGGTCGGGCATGCCCATGACGGCCGTTGCCGCACCGGGGTGGTCGGCCTGGCTGTTTGGCGAGCTTTACGCCACGGCCGATCCGGTCGAGATTATTGCCGATGTGGTCGAAGGCCGTTCATCTCCGACAATCCTGAACGGCCATTTCCTGTTGCTGGCTCAGGACAGGCAGACGGGTGAATGGCACATCTGGACGAATCGATATGCTACGCTCCACGCCTACGTGGCCGCAAATGGCCCGCGTGTGGCGATAGGCAGTTTCATGCCCGCCGTTGCGGGAGCTGTTGGCCGTGATGGGCTGGATTGGGAGGGATTAACCAGCTTTTTTGGGTTCGGCTTTTTCATGGGCGACAGGACGCACTTCCAGGGGGTGCGTATCCTGCGCCCGGCAACCCATTATCGTTTTGACGGCGATGGCCGCGCGCTTGGCGAAGCGCGTTATTGGCATTGGCAACATATGCCGGATCGGGCGCGAACCTACGATGAGACTGTCGATGAGTTCGCCGCGCTCTTTGGCGATGTGATGAGTGGCCTGACGGCCGATGGCCGCATCGCGGTGCCTGTCTCCGGCGGACTGGACTCGCGTTCAACGGTGGCCACGCTTGGCCGACAACCGGGAAAGATTTCGCCGACGGATGAGGGCCTGTGGGCTTACTCCTATGGCTACGGCGACGACTCTATTGAGACGCGCATCGCCGGGGAACTCGCCACACGGCGCGGCTTGCGCTTCGATGCCTTCACGATTCGCCCTTACCTTTTCGACCGAATCACTCCGGTAATCGGCGCTGTTGAGGGCTTCCAGGATATGACGCAGGCCCGGCAGGCGTTCATCGGCCGCGAGCTACGCGCGAACGCGGACGCCGTGATCGCCGCTCATTGGGGTGATGTGTATCTGGGAGACATGGGATTGGCCGCGACCCCACCCGGCGCTCTGTCCGGCGAGGCGATTCGGGAACACGCCCTGCACAAGATGCGCAAGCCCGGCGGTTGGCTCATCGACACGGTTTGCCGGCCGCATCTAGGGAAAGTCGAGCCGGAGGAGTTACTTCATTCCTTTGTTGCTGAGGGTATGGACGGGCTGGAAGATATTGCCGACGCTGATTTCCGCGTCAAGGCATTCAAGACCGAGCAGTGGTCGGCGCGTTGGACGACGGCCAGCCTGCGGATGTATCAGGCCGCCGTTTGGCCGCGCTTGCCGTTCTACGACACGCGCCTGGGTGATTTCTTCGCCACTGTGCCGACAGAGTTCGTGGCCGGCCGCCGGTTGCAGATTGACTACCTCAAGCGGTTCGCGCCGGATCTGGCGGCCGTGCCGTGGCAGGAGTCGGGATCAAGTCTGTTCAAGGTCGGCCAACCCGATCCGATGGCGGTGGTTCGTCGCGGGTTCAACAAGGGCCGGCGCATCCTGACCGGGCGTCGAGTCATCGAGAGCAACTGGGAAGTGCAATTCCTGAACGAGAGCGGCCGCCACGGGCTGGAGCAATGGTTGTTGCGCCGCGGCTTGCGGCTGCATGAGTTTGTCGCGCCGCCCCGAATCGAGGCGCTCCTCACTGCGTTCCAGTCCACGCCCAGGGTGGACAAACGCAGCTACACCGTTTCCATGCTGCTCACGTTTTCTGCATGGCTGGAGTCGTTTGGGGGAGGGGCAGACGCTCCATGAACGGCCGCGTTGATGCCCCGTTGCGCGTCCTCGTGCCCGGCCTGACATGGCCGCCGGAGACATTTCTGGCCCGGTTGTTCCGGGGCCTGGCCGCGCGGGGGATTCAGCTCACGCTGATCGCGCCGGAGCTGCCCGACGCCACGTGGCGAGAGATAATCAATATTGATGTGATGGTCGCGCCGGGCTGGGATGGGCACGTACCGTTACGACTGACGCGCCTGGGTGGCCGGTTGGCCGGCGCCACTTTGCGTTCCCCGCGCGAGACGCGGCATCTAATCCACGTGGCACGCACCGCCGAGGGTAGCGAGCGCCCTGTCGAGCAGTTGTATTACTGGCTGCCGCTGGCCGGGCGCAGCTGGGATGTCGTCTATTTCCCCTGGAATTCGGCGGCCATCGCCTACCGGCCGTTGATGGATATGCGGCCGTCGGTCATTAGTTGCCGCGGGGCGCAGATTAATATTGCCCCGCTGAACCCGGAGCGCGCCTCATTGCGGCGCGGGCTGGCCGACACATTCGCCCGGGCGTCGGCCGTGCATTGTGTGTCCGACGCCATCCGGCATGAAGCAGCCCACTATGGGCTGGATATGGCGAAAGCGACTGTTATCCGGCCTGCCGTCGATCCGTCGGCATTTCGCCCGGCCGAACGCGGCTTGCGCTCGTCCGGCGCGCCGTTTCGAATCATCACGACCGGCGGGATCATCTGGCGCAAGGGGCTGGAGTACGCGCTTCTGGCCGTCAGGCAGCTGCGCGATCATGGCGTCCCCGTCCGGTTCGATATCATCGGTGACGGGCCGGAGATGCAGCGGCTGCTGTATACGATCCACGACCTGGAGCTTGAAGCCTGCGTGGTTCGCCATGGGCGCTTGAAACCGCCGGATGTGGCGGCACGGCTGGCCGAGGCCGATGTGTTTTTGCTGACCAGTCTGAGCGAGGGCATTGCCAACGCTGTGCTGGAGGCGATGGCCTGCGGGCTGCCCGTGGTCACAACTGATGTCGGCGGGATGGCTGAGGCGATCAGCGACGGTGTTGAGGGTTTTTTGGTGCCGCCGCGCGATGATCAGGCCACGGCCGCCGCGCTGTTGCGTCTCTATGAAGAGCCGGAGCTTGGCCGCCGGATGGGCGCGGCCGCCCGCCGTCGCATTGAGGCCGATTTCGATCTGCGCAACCAGATCGACGCCTTCAGCGCGCTGTTCAGGAGCGTGACCCTGGTATGAGGCTCGTCCTGGTTGTCTCTCGCTTTCCGCAATTGTCGGAAACCTTCATCGTGAGCCAGTTCGCCGGCCTGGTCGATGCCGGGTGGGATGTCCATGTCGTTTGTTCCGAAGAGGGAGCATGGGAAGATTTTCCACAATTGGCCACGCGACCGGAGTTGCGCGGCCGTGTTCATCGCCAGTGGCCGCATGATGCCATGTGGAAGGTGGCGCTCCTGTGGCCGTTGGTATTAGTCATCACTTTCATGCGCGCGCCACGAGCCACGATTCGCTATTGGCGCGAGGGTTTGCGGCGTTTCGGTCGCCGTGTGGCTCGACGCTTTTATCTTGATGCGGTCATCATCGCGTTGGCACCTGACATGATCCATTTTGAGTTCGGCTCGCAGGCTGTCGGCCGCACTGACCTGGGCGAATTGCTCGGTTGCCGCCTGAGCGTCAGTTTCCGTGGTTACGACCTGAATTACGTCGGCCTCGATAACCCTGATTATTACACCGAATTATGGCGCGATGTGGACGCCGTCCATGTTCTGGGGCAGGACTTGTGGCGGCGAGCCTTAAAGCGCGGTTGCCCGCCCGACAAGCCGCGCGCCGTCATCTCGCCGGCCATCGATGTAGAGATGTTTCGCCCGAAGGAGGCCGCTGCTTCGCGGGCCAATGAGATGGCAGGAACGACAGAACGGCCGTTACGTGTGCTTAGCGTTGGTCGTCTTGAGTGGAAAAAAGGGTACGAATATGGCTTGGCCGCGATTCAACATCTGATCGATGATGGCCTCGCGGTTGAATATCGCATCATCGGCGGCGGCGCATATTTTGAACCGTTGGTATTTGCCCGACATCAGATGGGCCTCGACGGTGCAGTGGAATTTCTTGGCTCCCAGCCGCATGTTGCCGTCGTCGAGCAGATGGGCTGGGCGGATCTGTTCCTGCATCCGGCCGTGTCCGAGGGCTTTTGTAACGCCGTTCTCGAGGCCCAGGCCATGCGTCTGCCCGTGGTGGCCGGCGATGCCGACGGCCTGCCGGAGAATGTGGATGACGGCCGCACCGGTTTCATTGTGCCCCGGCGCGATCCGGCGGCGATGGCCGAGAAGCTGGCGTTACTGGCCGAAGACGGCGCGTTGCGCCAGGCAATGGGCGCGGCCGGGCGGGAGCGGGTGGAGCGTTGCTTCACCCTGCCGCAGCAGGTCGCCGAATTTGACCGGTTCTTCCGGGAGGTGGTGGCCGGCCATGCGCGTTGATCTGATCCGGATTGGGTCCGGCGGCGCTCCGGCTCCTGCCTGGAACCTGGGCGCGCTCCACGTCGCTGAACCATCGCCGCACGCCGTGGCCGAGGCTGTTGCTCGCCGCGATCCGGCCGCCGGCGCCGTCCTGTTCCGGGACGCGGCTCTGGGTGTGCCGGATGAGGCGGCGATCCGGGCAACCCTGCGTGGGCCGGGCGATGTGTGGCACGCCGGACTGTCGTTGGGCATGGGTGGATTACCGCGGATGATCGATTTCGTCGATCCGGTGTGGCGTTTCAATCGCGATCCAGGGCTGGAAATCGATGCCACTTCCTGGCGGCTCTCGCTGGGCGCGTGTCTGGTGCGGGTGGCCGTGCTCGATCGGTTGGGTGGGCCGGATCCGCACTTCGAGACAATGGCCGGCGCGTCGCTGGAGCTGGGCCATCGCTGGATTCGGGGCGGCGCGCTGATGCGCCACGTCGCCGAAATGATTCCCGGAGCAGCTTCCCCGTTGTCCCTTCCTGCCTTGTCGTTGAATGATGAGATCCGCTTCCTGCGCCTGCGCTATGGCCGAATGTGGACGGCGTGGGCCTGCTGGCGGCGCGGGCGACGCGTCGGCGGGTGGGGTGAGGCGGCGCGAGCCTTTCGTCGGCCGCAAGCGCCCGGTGTTGTGGCCGCGGCGGCTTATCTCCACGAACCGCTTGTTGCCGATAAGGGTGCGAATGAGGTTGTCCCGACCGTTACAATCCTGATCCCGACGCTCGACCGCTATCCGCACCTGTTCAACCTGTTGGACCAATTACGGAAGCAGACCGTCCCGCCACTTGAAATTGTTGTTGTGGACCAGACGGAGCGCGAGCGCCGCGACACGCGCTGGCCGGAAGAGTTTGCCGATCTGCCGCTGCGCGTTTTATGGCGCGATGTCGCCGGGCAGTGTTCCTCGCGCAACGCGGGGTTGGTGCAGGCACGAGGCGACACAGTGCTGTTCCTGGACGACGACGACGAGATCGAGCCAACCCTGATTGACCGCCATCTGACCTTCCTGCGACGTTTCGATGCCGATGCATCATGCGGCGTCGCCCATGAGACTGGAGCTGGTCCCCTGCCCATGGAGTTCAGCCTCATCCGTGACAGCGACGTGTTTCCGACCAATAATTCGCTGCTAAGATTGGAGTCACTGCGCCGTTCGGGCCTGTTCGATCTGGCCTATGAGAAAGGGGAGCGGGCGGATCACGATCTGGGGATGCGCCTCTACCTGTCCGGCGCCAGGTTGCTGCTCAATCCGGCGGCGGCAGTCGTCCATTTGCGGGCGCCCCGCGGCGGGCTGCGACAGCACAGGGCTCGGGTGGTTACCCGGTCGTCCAGCCGAAGCTCGATATGGCAGCGCCAGTTTCTGGCTCCCACCGAGGCCTATCTCTGGTCGCGCTACTTTGGCGCGGAACGGGCGCATGAGGCGGCGCTCATCCGAACCGCGAGCACCCTGCGCGGCCGCGGCGGCAAGGTACGACGATTGCTGAGAGGGATCGTGATGTTTGCCCTGTTGCCCGATACCTGGCGACAGAACAAGGCCCGTCTGGCCGCCGGCCGGGCGATGTTGGAAGATTTCCCGGCGATACCGGATTATGACCCGGCCGTGGCTGAGGAGTTGTTGACCTTATGAGATTGTCATCCTATTCAAATAAATCCACCCCTGAACCTCCAACGGGCATGACCGGTAATCCGGCGCGCGATCTGGCCGGATCATTCAACATCCGGGTCATCCTGTTTCTGATGCTCCATCTGCCGCTGGCCATTGGAATGGAGTTCTCTCCATGGTTCAGCACGGCCTATGCGGTGCTGGTGTTTCTCTTCGGCCTGCGAGCCGCGCTTCTGGGGCGCGTGTCGCAGGTGATCTACGCCGTAGCCTACATCGCTGCCGCTGAAGTTCTGTGGCGCATGACGCGGGCCTATGTGCCATGGGAGTATTCGAAATACGCTATCGCGGCCATTATCTTCGTGGCCCTTGTCGTCGAATTGAGCCGGCGCGGCGAGGCACGCCGATTGCGCAGCGGTTGGCCGCTGCTGCTGCTGGTGACGCTGATCCCCGCGTCGGTTATGGCCATCATGTATTATGACATGGCCGAGGCCCGTGACATGATCAGCTTCAATCTGTCCGGCTATGTCGCTCTAATCGCCCTGAGCCTTTATCTGTGGAACCGGCCGGTCAATCGTGATACGACGGTTAAAACCCTTCTGGCGCTCATCGCTCCTATCATCGGCGTTACCTTTCTGGCTATTTATTACACGATCACTGACCTGGACAGCCTCATATTCCTGGGCGCAGCAAACTGGGTGACCAGCGGAAATTATGGCCCGAACCAGGTCTCCAATACAATGGGGCTGGGCGCGCTGGCGGGGGTCATTCTGTTTGTCATGACGCCACGCGCGACGGGGGCACGGATCTTTATCCTGATCCTTTCTTTTGCCATGCTGGCCCAAGGCCTGCTCACCTTTTCACGCGGGGGCATCTATAGCTTTGTGTTGGCGCTGGCCGCGTTCTCGTTCCATGTGGCCAATACTCCGCGGGCGCGACGACGATTGTTGGCGCTGTTCGTGCTCTTCGGCGGTGTTCTAATCATCTTCGTCTATCCGTTCCTCGATAATTTCACTGGCGGCTCCCTGACCGAGCGGTTCCGCGATCTGGACACGACTGGTCGCCTGGGGGCGGCGACGACCGACCTGCGGGTCTTCAGCGAGAATCCGATTCTGGGCGTAGGCGTGGGTCGATCGATTGAGTTTCACGACACGATCGAAGGCATCTCGCTGGCTGCCCACACGGAGTACACCCGACTATTGGCCGAACATGGCCTTTTTGGCCTGCTTGCAATTATCATTATGATCTTGATGCTGGTTCAGCGTTATGAGGCCAACCGACCAGGGGTGGGTCGGGGGCTGACGGCCGCGCTTGCAGTCTGGGCGATGTCGATCATGGCTCATAGCGCCTTGCGTCTGGCCACGATTCCGATGGCCATGGCGCTGGCGCTGGTCTATTGGCGATTGCAATCGGGCACCGGCAACGGCGCGGCCGAGCCGGCGACCGATTCCACGAGCGCGGACTCATCATTCACCGGCTAACGGGCAAACCGATATGGTATTTGACGCCACAGACCCGATGGAACAACGACCGCGCGCGCTGTTGTTCAGCAGCGAGTTCCCACCCGGCCCGGGGGGAATTGGCCAACACGCCTATCAGTTGGCTCGCCATCTGACGCGCCTGGGGTGGGAGATCGGTGTGGTGTCGCCCCAGGCCTATGTCCCGGCCGTCGAACGGGACGAATTTAATCGGCGACAACCGTTCGCCGTCACACCGCTGCCGGATCGCTCCGCGGGGCCTGGCTGGTTTTGGGCCAGGGTACGAGACATCAACGCCGCCATTCGTTCCCGCCGGCCCGCGCTGCTCATCGCCACCGGTCAACGAGCGCTGCTGATGACCTGGGCGTTTGGCAATATCCATCGATTACCCTGGGTGGCTGTGGGGCATGGCAGCGAATTCCTCAGCAGGTCGCGCCTGAACCGGAGCCTGACCCGTCGCGCTCTGGAGAATGCGGCGGCCGTCATTGCCGTCAGCGATTACACCGCCGGGCTGATTCGTGCCGCGGCCGCCCCGCGACGACTGCTGGTTATCCCCAATGCCGCCGACGGCGAACGCTTTCGGCCCGGACTGTCGACGGCCGCACTGCGACAACGGTGGGATATCGGCGAAGGGCCGGTGGTGTTGACGGTGGGGCAGGTGAGCGAGCGCAAGGCGCAAGATGTCATCATTCGTGCTCTGCCGCGCGTCCTCGCCAGGCATCCCGAACTCACCTATGTGATGGCCGGGCTGCCGACATTGAAAGAGCCGTTCGCCGCGTTGGCCGCCGAACTGGGCGTAACCGACCACGTGCGCTTTGTTGGGATTGTCGCCGATGAGGAGTTGCCCGCGACTTATAACCTGGCCGATGTGTTTGCGTTGGTCAGCCGCAAGACGGCCGCCGGCGATGTGGAGGGATTCGGCATCGTCGTCCAGGAGGCAGCGTTGTGTGGTGTGGCCGCCGTCGTCAGTCGCGATTGCGGACTGACGGAGGCGATACGCGAGGGAGAGACCGGTCTCAGCGTGCCGCCGGACGATCCTGAGTCGACGGCCGCAGCTATTCTGACCTTGCTTGGCGATGATTCTCGCCGCCGGGAAATGGGTCACCGCGCCCGCAAACTGGCGCAGGCCGCCACCTGGGCGGAGCGAATCAATGAATATGATCGGGCCTTGCGCGCCGTATTGCCACTGCGCCCGAAACTGTCCCATTGAGGGATCGGAGTTTTGACCATGCGCTTGCTCATCGTCTCCCACACCCCCCATTATCATGCCGGTGACCAAATTGTTGGTTGGGGTCCGACGGTGCGCGAGCTGGGCTACCTGGCGGCGTTGTTCGATAGCGTCGTTCATGTCGCCGTCGGCTATCCTGGTCCGGCCCCGGCGAGCGCGTTGCCCTACGCGGCGGCCAACGTGCGGGTTCGGTTGGTCGAACCTGCCGGCGGCGACACGCTGCGGGACAAGATCGGTATCCTGACCGCGTATCCCAACTATGCCCGCGTCATTCGCGAGGAGATGGGCCGTGCGGACGCGATTCACGTTCGTTGCCCGGCCAATATTAGTTTGTTGGCGTTATGGCAGTTGGGGCGGCGCGAGCTGCCACCCTACCGGTGGGTCAAGTACGCGGGTAACTGGCGGCCGGACGGCGGCGAGCCTCGCTCCTACCGATTGCAGCGACGTTGGCTGACCGAGAATCGTCATCATGGCGTGGTAACGGTCAACGGCCGTTGGCCCAATCAGCCCAACCATGTCGTATCCTTCTATAACCCGTGTCTGACCGACGAAGAGGCGGCCCAAGGTGGCACATTGGCCGCGGGCAAGATGCTTGGGTCGCCGGTGGAGTTGCTCTTCGTGGGTGAACTCAACGAAGGCAAGGGCGTCGGCCGCGTTCTGCGGGTGGCGCTGGCTTTGCAAAACCGGGGTATCCCGTTTCGCTTGCGCCTGCTGGGTGACGGCCCGGATCGGCCGCGCTATGAGGCCTGGGTGCGAGAGAACAAGCTGGCCGGGACGTCGTTCCTGGGGTGGGTGCCGCGCACGCAGGTGGCCGATTATTATGCTGCGGCCCATTTTATCCTGTTGCCTTCCCGCTCCGAGGGTTGGCCGAAAGTATTGAGCGAGGCTATGGCCTACGGTGTGGTGCCGGTGGCTGCCGCCGTTTCCAGCATCCCGCAAATTCTGGGCGAGACGCGGGCCGGGGTGGCCTTGCCGGTGGATGACGTCGAGGGGATGGCTGAGGCGATCGCCGGCTATGTCACAGAACCGGAGCGGTGGGCGGCCGCCGGGCGAGCGGGCGTCGTGGCGGCGCATCGCTTCACCTACGGCGCTTATCAGTCGGCCGTCGCCGGTTTGTTCTCCGGGGCGTGGGGTGTTCATCTGTCTATCCCGGAGAAGCCTGTTGGCCACGAGCCGGTTTTGATCCCCGCCCAACCTGATCCGGTGAACGTTCCTTATTCGAGCAATGGCTATCATTAACGACTCACCTGCCGGCGTTCCGGAAGTTGAGCGCCCTGCTGAAGCGGTCGAGGCCGCCACCCGTCCGCGCCTGTGTTTCGTTGGGCCGATGCTGGGCGTCAATCCCGGTTGGGTGTCGACGCAGGGAGAGCTGCTGGCCGGGTTGTTGGCCGAGGCCGGCTACCCGACGCGACTCACCTCGCATAAACCGGCGCGACTGCCACGGCTGGTCGACACGCTTTCATCGCTCGTCGCCTGGCGCAACGAGATCGACCTGGTCATCCATCAGGTGTTCAGCGGCCCGGCTTTTGCCATCACCGACGCGGCCACGGCGCTCGGCCGCGCGTTGGGCCTGCGGCAGATCGCCGTGCTCCACGGCGGGGCGCTGCCGGAGTTCGCCGATCGACACGGCGGCTGGGTGAGGCGCGTCCTGGGTCGCATGGCGGCCGTCGTCGCCCCATCTACGTATCTGGCGGAAACGTTTGCCGTGTATCCCGAA
>DAOMSB010000076.1:0-14001 GCA_035446145.1 Promineifilum sp. (SeqCode)
TCTGGAAAAGGTTGGCGGTCAGGAAGAAGCGGCCGGCATGACGCTTTACCGCATCCTGCCCGGGAGATCGACCGAATGAGCGCGTTCGGCCGCACGGCGGTGGTCGGCCGGCTCAGCCGCCTGGCCGTGCCGGTGGCTTTGGTGGCGCTTGTCCTGTTGTTCTTCAACAAGATGGCCTTCAGCAATCTGATCCTGGCGCGGGGCGATACCTTCCTTTACTTTTATCCCTATTGGACGGCCGCGGCCGAGGCGTTGCGCAGCGGCCGAGTCCCGTTGTGGAACCCCGATATCTTCATGGGTGCGCCGATGCTGGCCAATAGTCAGGTCGGCTTCTTCTATCCGCTCAACTGGCCGATCTGGCTGTTCCTGCCCACGCCCTATGCCGTTAGTGCGTCGATCCTCATCCATTTGTCCATCGCCGGGCTGGGTGCTTATCTGGCCGGGCGGCGCTCGATGGGTCTGGGTCGGGCGGCGGCTCTCTTCGCGGCGGCGCTGTTCGCTCTCGGTGGTTATCTGACCGCGCAGGTGGAGCATATCAATCAGTTGCAAGGGCTGGCCTGGCTCCCATGGTATTTCGCCGTCCTAACCCCTGTCGTGACGGGCGATGGCGCGCGTCAATGGCGCACGTTGATGCGTGGCGCGCTGGGTGTCGGCATTTTGTTTGCCCTGCAACTACTGGCCGGGCACACCCAGACGGCATTTATAAGCGGAGTAGCCATTTCCCTCTGGGCGTTGTTTCATTGGCTGACTGATGCGCGCGCGGCGGGACGCGGCATTGGCGTGTTGGCGCGCGCAGGATTGGTCATTGGCGCGGGGGTGGCTTTGGCGGCGCTGTTGGCGGCCGTCCAGTTGCTCCCCACGCTCGAATTGGCCGGGCAGTCGAGCAGGCAGGGCGGCCTCTCCCTGAACGAGGTGCTGTCGTTTTCGTGGCATCCGTTGCATATGACCCGCGCGTTGCTGCCGGCCTATGGGGCGGCGCTCTTCTCTGAGTACGTCGCCTTTTTGCCCCTGACGGCCCTCGCGCTGGCGGTCGTCGGCACGTGGGGCCGGCGCAAGCGACCGGGTGTGTTGCCCTGGGTGTTGTTGGCGCTTATGATGATCCTACTTGCCCTGGGTCGGTTCACCCCTGTTTATTATCTGCTGGGTCGCGTGCCAGGGTTTGATCTGTTCCGCGTGCCGGCGCGTTGGCTGGCGGTGGCTGCGCTGGCGGTGGCCTTGCTGGCCGGGCATGGCTGGGAGCGGTTGCGCCGCTTTGCGGAGTCCGGCATCCCCACGGATGAGCGGCGCGAGGAAGCGCGAGAAGCATTTGGTCGTCCCCTGGCTGTGGCCAGAACTGGCTTGTTGCTGCTAATCGCCTGGGGGTATGTAGCCGGGTGGGTAGCTCGCTGGGTGCCCACCGGCGCGGAAGCGCCTTTCGAGACGCCCGCGCTCCTGACGCTGCTTGGCTGGTTGATCGAGTTCGTGTTGGCGAGCTTGTTGCTGTGGGTCATTCTGACCGCGCCGTCGGAACGCGCTCGCCGGGCGACGACAGAGCTGGTGATCCTGGCGTTGGCCGTGCTGTGGCTTGGCTCGCGCTCGCTGCCCTACAACCAATTGACGACGCTGGAAGCGTATTTTGATTGGCGGCCGCCACAAGCCCGCCTGGCCGCCCTGGCGACCTGTGCAGTGCCGGAGCGTCCCTGTGCCGCGCCCCCTGATCGATTCCTGAGCCTGTCCAATATCTTCTTCGACCCCGGCGACCTGGCGGAGATCGAGGGCATGTATGCCGGCCAACTCGACCCGTCCGCCATCTATGACTACGTCGTGGCCGTCAAACACAAGGAGGTGTTATCGCCGAACCTGTCGATGATCCATGGCCTGCCCTCGATCGACGGATTTGACGGGGGTATCTTGCCGTTGGCCACATATTCCGAGTTGATGCGCCTCATCCTGCCGGAAGGGGTGACGACGGCCGATGGTCGCCTGCGCGAATACTTAACCGCCGCGCCCGATGCCCGTTGGCTGAGCCTGTTCAACGGCCGCTATCTTGTCACCGACAAAACGGGCGATCTCTGGCGCGAAGGCGTCTTCTTTGATCGGCAGCACCCAACCCGCATCGGGGCCGAGCCTGTGTTGCTTGCCGATGTCCCGACCTATGAGGCGACGGAACTATGGATGCTCGCCGAGGCGCCGCCGGAGGTTGAGGTCATCACTGCTGAGGGGGAGAGCTGGCGGCTAACGCCGGAGCTATGGCAGGCGCCTGATCTTTATCGCTTGGACTATCCACGGGCGGCGACGGCCGAGCGCGTCACCTTGCTGCCATGCCCCGAGCAAGCGGCTGAGTGCGGCGTGAATGCCCTGACGCTGGTTGACGCGCGGGACGAGACCTTTCTGCCCCTGACCATGCCTCCCTACAGGCTGATCTTCTCCGGCGACGTGAAGATCTATGAGAACCTCGACGCGCTGCCGCGGGCCTTTCTGGTGCATGAGTGGCAGGTGGCGAGTGATACGGTGGCAGCCGTCGCGATGATGCGCGCGGGTGACTTCGAGCCGGGCCTGCGCGCGGTGGTGACCGGCGAGAACGTACCTTCGTCATCGGCAACGGCAGGGCGCGGTTCCGCGACCATCGTCGATTACCGACCGGAGGTTGTGACTCTGCACACTGAGGCAGACGCCGAAAGCTTTCTGATTCTGACTGATGCCATCTATCCCGGTTGGGAAGCGGCGATTGATGGCGTACCGGTTTCGGTTTGGTCGGTTGACGGTCTGTTTCGAGGCGTATTTGTGCCTGCCGGGGATCATGAGATCGTGATGTCCTTCCGGCCGGATAGCTATCGACGGGGGCTGGGCCTGTCAGCCGCGGGGATACTCATGCTCATCGTTCTGGGGCTATTGCTCTATCAGAACCGCGAGCGCACAATCCCGGCCTCAACTATTTAGCCTGGTTCAGACACGTTAGAGGGCGCCATAAGGTTAGACGTTCGTCAAGAGATGTGCATTCAACTGCTTGATTGGTTATCCTTGTTGATTGTCAGCGAACAGGAGAATCCGTAAAGGTAGTCAGTGTTTAGACCGTTAATCCGTTTTTCTCTGCTTTTGATGCTTTTGTTGGGTGTGGCGGGCTGTAGCCTGATGGAGCCGCAGCCCCAGCTGATCATCCCTACCCCACCGGCTGTAGCCGCAGCCGATGCGCCTACTCCCGGCCTTCTGGTGCCCAACGAGGCTGGACAGCTTGTCACCGATCCGGTGAGCGATATCGTGCCGACGGTGGACCCGGCAATCGAAGCCTTGATCGCCGAAGTATCCCAGCAACAACTGATGGCTTATATTCGGCAGGTCGAGGGCTTTGGAACGCGCAACGCCTTCAGCGACACCCAATCGGAATCATTCGGCATTGGCGCGGCTCGCCGCTGGATATTTAACGAGTTTGTGCGCGTTGGGAATGGGCGGCTGACGGTCGAGTTCCAGGACTTCCCCCTGAGCTATAACGGTTTTTCGGCCGATCAAAGCAATGTGGTCGCCACGCTGCCAGGGCACGGAGAAGGCAACGGCATTGTGGTGCTGATGGCGCATTATGATAACCGCACGCCCAATGTAACCGACGGCGTTAGCCGGGCCACGGGCGCCAACGACAATGGCTCAGGCATCGCGCTCCTGCTCGAGACGGCGCGGCTTATGAGTTCGCGTGACTGGAACCAGACGGTGGTCTTTTTGGCGACGTCGGCCGAGGAGCAGGGTTCTTTTGGAGCGCGCTACTTCGCCGAAAATGCCTTCCTTGACGGCAAAAATGTGATCGCCACGCTTAACTACGACTCGATTGGCGGGCGAGCCGGTATTCCCCAGCACGCGCGGCTCTTCGCGGTTGATTTCCTGACCTCGATTCATGGGGCGCTCGGCCGCTTCTATGAGTACGTTGGCGGGCTGTATTTGCCCACGTTTCCTGTCGTCATCTATGATGCTCTGGACCGCGAGGGACGCTGGGGCGATCATCGGGAGTTCGTGCGCGTCGGCTATCCGGCAATTCGTGTGATTGAATCGGTCGAGGATCCCGATCTGGTCAACTCCAATCGGGATACGTGGGATTTAATCGACTACAATTATTTGCAGCGCATGGTGCAATTGAATGTGGCCGTGGCCGCCAATTTGGCCGGCGGCCCGCACCAGCCGGATCCGCCTATCATTGTCCCAATGGCCCAGCCGGGTTCTTTCATGCTGACCTGGCCGGTGACTCCCGATGCCGCCGGCTACGCGATCTCCTTCCGGCCTGCCGATTCGCTCTACTACCCGACCTTTCGCTTTGTGAAAGCCGGCCATGCCGGAAATGTTGCCCTGACTGGATTGGACCCCAGCGTCACCTATGCGGTCAGCATCGCTGCTCTGAACGAGCGCGGCCTGATGAGCGGCTTTTCAGTGGAGCAGATTGTTGGGCCGGGTATCTCGTCGTCCGGAGAAACGGCCGCGCAGCCATGACCTTACGGGTTGGCGGCGTTCAGCAGCGTGGTCAGATAATACACTCTGGACAGGATCGGCCTGGCTTCTTCGGGCTCGGCCAAACGAGGCTGACCGTGCTCCTGGATGATCGCCGGTAATAGTTCCAATTGACGCACGCCGTTTTGGTCGAGCCAAACGTTCAGGATTGCTGTTTCCGGCGGCCCGTCGATGTTGAACAGGAAGTTCCCCAAGCCATAAGCGATCACCCCGTCGTTGTAGCGGTGGATGCCTTGCAGGATATGGGCGTGATGACCCACGACGAGATCGGCCCCGGCGTCAATCGCGGCCCGCGCCGCGGCCACCTGTGCCTCACTGGGTTCCTCGATGTATTCATACCCGCTATGCAGGATGACAACCACCAGATCGACCTCAGGCCTGATGGCCGCTACATCGGCAGTGATACGTGCTGGGTCGCCCCAGGCCAGACCGGGGGCGTCGGCCGTCGCCGACCAACTTTGCGTGTCGAAATTGGTGATAGCTTCGACAGTGACATTGACATAACCGAGGAAAGCTACCTTCAGGCCGTTGATCTCGGCAATGTGGGGCGCATGGGCGGCCGATTCATCCGCGCCGCCGCCGACCGTGGCCACGCCCGCGGCGTGGAGCAGGCCGATACCCTGCAGGAGCGCCTCCGGCCCGTAATCCATCGCGTGATTGTTGGCCAGCGACACGAGATCGACGCCGCCAATGGCCAGCGATTCGGCCGTTTCCGGCGGCGAACGAAACGGATAGCGCTTGGCCGCCGGTTCGCCCACGTCACCCAAAGCCGTCTCCAGGTTGGCGATGGTATAGTCGGCCGCTTCGAAGATGTGCGCGACGCGAGAGAGCGGGTAGGCCAGATCGCCGGTGGTCTGGATGATATAGGCGGGGGAGCGATCGTAGTTGATGTCGCCGACCGCCGCGATGCGAATGGTGGGCAGCGGCGCTAACGCATCCGAAAGGAGTGGGGCCAGCGCGGCAGCGGCTTCTTCATAACCCGGCGCAGCGACAAGCGACCAGTATTCGCGGTAGGAGTAATCGGGGTCTGTGGGATGCAGGCCATCCACCCGCATGGCCTTGTTGTCGGGCGTCATCGCGCTCCAGGGCACGACGCGGATCAGGCTGTGGCCGTTGGCCAGGATGGCTTCGGCATCGGCCGCGCTGATTTGTTCCCAATCGTATGTGAAGGGCACCATGAAGGCCAATGGTTCCTCGCGGACGAGGGTTCCTTCTGTACCGCGGGCTATCGCCAGATCGGCCCGGCCTTCGGCCAATATTGCCGCCGGATCATCCTCGACGATCAGTTGCCATCTATGAGACACGTCGTCGACCCCCACCAGCGCGGCGGCCGTCTCTGCTTCGAATTCGGGTGCAACGACCAGCGTGACGGTTTGAGGCGTTGGGGAAGGCGTTGGTGTTTCAGTCGGGGGCGGGGTGGCGCTGGGTTCGATTGTGGCTGTTGGTTCGGCCGTGGCCGTCGGTTGAGGTGTGGCAGTTGGCTCAGGCGTTGCCGGAATGGTCGGAGAGGTGGCCTGTGCCGGCGATGTCGTCGTTGTAGATGGGCCGCCGCACGCGCTGAGCGCGAGAACGGTCAGGATCAGGGTGAAGAGAAGGGCCGCGACGGCCGTATTTCGTTGTCTCATTGAGAATCGGGGATGCAGGGGGGCGGTTCGGTCGCCAACTGGTGTTCGGTTAGCGAGATGCCCTGTTCATGGAGGAACGTGGCCATCTCGACGCCGACGTAGCGGAAATGCCATGGCTCATAGAAAAAGCCGGTCGTCTCGAACGCCTCGAATGGGTAGCTGAGCGTGAAGCCATACTTGTGCGCGTTTTCCAGCAGCCAGATGCCCTCGCTCGTCTTGTAGAACCAGGTGTGGAATTCGATGTCTTCCTGGCCCACGATGCCGGCCAGTTCGGGCGAGCCGAAATCCACGACCGTGCCCAATTGGTGCTCGCTGAAGCCGGGCGGAGCGCTGAGGATATTGGCTCGATCCGGTTCCTTTTCCAGCCATTTCTGGCGCGCGATAGCCTGGGCCGAGAAGCTGCGGTAGCCGGAGATGATGGCCGGCTTAAGTCCCGCAGCCTGCATGTCGGCGATCATGTCCACCAGCGGGTTAATGACCATGCGTCGTAATTGCGTGGGATACCCCAGCGTGACTTCCTTGGGCAGGTAACCGGATAAATCCACCAGGCCGGCCGGTTCGTAATCACGGCTGAGGCCATAGGTCAGGGTGATCATGGTGAGCAGACCGTTATCCGGCACGCGCCGGCTGCAGAGCACGTTGCGGTCGGGCGTCGGGGACGGCGTGATCGTGGCGGTCGGGATCGCCGTGGGAGGCAGCGGTGTCGGGCTGATGGTGGGGGCAGCTTGGGCCGTTGCTTCGGCTGTCGCCGTTGGTGGGAGGCCTGTGACGACGATCGGCGGCCGAGCAGTCGGTCGGGGTGTGGCGGCGATCTCGGTGATAGCGACGACCGGATTGGATGCAGCGGTGGGCGCACAACCGGCGATCCATAGCACCACGGCAAACAGGACGACAAGGCCGGTCAACCGGCTTCCTGAAATCGGCATGATGCCTTTCAATATATCGGAGATCGGCGCCACCGGCCACTGCCCTAAGGATGAGTGATGAGGTCCGGTCAGGGCGCGGGTCGAATGTCGACGATCCGGCCGAACCCGTTGACCTCTACTGTCCATTGACTGTTGGGTTGAAATTGCAGGTACTCATCCGGGTTCGTCGTCTGATAGACAACCGGCTCGCCGTTGATATCGAAGGTAATCTGGTAGGTTTGGCTTCGCTCGCCCAATTCCTGACCGGTTTCCAGCCTCGTTTCGGGCCAGAACGGGTTGAGGTCGGAGCCGGTCTCATCCATGACACCCACCGGCTGTAATTGCATGATGGTGTATTCACAATAATCGTCATAGACAATATATTCGCAATCCTGCACCATCTCGCCGAAGCCCGTCCCCTGATCAACCAGATAGGGCGTGCCACAGACCTGTTCCGAGTTTTCCGTGGGGGAGGCGGAACGGCCGCGCTGGCGCTCGCTGCAGTAGCTGACCTCGGCGCCTTCGGGTAATTCGTCGGCCCACGTGCTGAGGGTGGCGGGGGCGTAGCCCATGATGACGATGCTGCGCTTCCAGTTGACGCTGCTGACTCGCGCGACGTTGCTTTCAGTGCTCGCGCCGCGCATGAAGAAAAAGGCGATCGCGCCGCAGATGAGCAGCATGACGATTGCGCCGACGATCATCAGGGTCGGGCTGACTTTGGCCGGAGCAACGGCCGGGGCAGTTGCGGCCGACTTTGCCGCCAAACCTAACGGAGAGCCGCAATTTTTGCATTTCGTGTTGGTGGCCGGGTTGAGCGTGCCGCAATAGTCACATTTAATGTCAGGCGCGGGTTTGGTCTGGGCGGCGCCGAGCACCTGGCCGCTCTCGCGTTGCTCGGCGCCGGTCAGATCGCCACCACAGCGGGCGCACTTGGTCGCGCCGGCGAGGTTGCGTGTGCCGCAAAAAGGACAATAGACATCCGGGCCGCCTTTGGCCATCTCCAGCCCTTCCTGATCGGCGACGATCTTGTCTTCGCCGGCCTGATGGAACTGGACATCCTTTGGCTGGGCCGCGCCGCAATTGCGACAGACTTTCGCTCGCCCTGGATTGCGGGTGTTGCAGAAGGGGCAAGTCCACTCGAGTTCTACATAGCCCAGAGATTCTTTCGTCATACGACCGCTTCTCCGATACGAGGATTAACTCCCGATTGTATCACGTTCCTCAAAGGTCTTTCGAGATTTTTTTGGTTGATTCACCCCATCCTCCGCCGCCGGGTGTCTCGATCTCCACTACGTCTCCCGACCCGACGCTGAAGGTTGTTTTGCCGGGTAGCTCTACTACATCACGATTATGCCACAGCTTGTTGCCGCCGGGCGCGCCTGCTTGCCCCCCGGCCAGGCCATAGGGGCCACGTCGCCGCCGTTCGGCAGTGATCGTCACCGTGGCCGGAGCGAGAAAACGAATGGTTCGCACGAGGCCGTCGCCGCCGTGGTGAAGGCCTCGGCCGCCGGAGTCCCGGCGCAAGCTGTAGGTTTCGACGCGGATCGGGAAGCTATATTCCAGCGCCTCAATGGGCGTGTTGCGCGTGTTGCTCATGTGGACGTGGACGCCCGACGCACCATCCGACGACGGCCCGGCTCCCGCGCCGCCGCCGATGGTCTCGTAGTAGGCGAATTGGGTGGACGCGGATGACCACCCGGCCGGATAGGCGCCGCCGAAGGTCAGGTTGTTCATCGTGCCCTGACCGGCAGCGGGTATCAGATCGGGGAGGGCCTGGGCCAGCGCGCCGAAGACGACATCGACCACGCGTTGCGATGTCTCGACGTTGCCGGCAGCTACGGCGTGGGGCGGCTGCGGGTCGAGCAGAGAGCCGGGCGGGATATGCACGGCCAGCGGCGCGAAGGCCCCCTCGTTCATCGGCAGGTCGGCGTCGAGCAGGGCCAGAGCGACACAGCGCAGGCAATAGGCCACGGCCGAATCGACGATGGCTGGAACGGCATTGAGATTACCGGCCACGGCTGCCGCTGTCCCGGCAAAATCAACGGCCAGGCTGTCGTCTGCAATATCTACCGTTGCACAAATGGGCACCGGTTCATCGCTTTGGCCGTCGTCGTCGAGATAGTCGGTGAAAACGTAACGGCCGTTGGGGATCATGCGGATAGCGGCGCGGGTCAGCGATTCGGTGTAATCGATGAGGGCGTGGGCCTGTCGCAGCGTCTCATCCAGGCCATAGCGCTCTGCGATCTCGGCCAGCCGCGCCGCGCCGGTGGCGTGGGCCGCCAGCTGCGCCGCCAGGTCGCCGTCGCGCTCCCACGGAGTGCGCACGTTGCGCAGGATGAGCTGCCAGACCGCTTCGTTGCGCTTGCCGCGATCCACCAGCTTAATCGGCGGGATGATGATCCCTTCCTGATATATCTCTGTCGAAAGAGGCATTGACCCTGGGGACATGCCGCCCACGTCGGCGTGGTGGGCGCGGCTGGCGACGAGGAAGTGGGGTCGTGGAGCAGTGGGCAGTGGGCCAGTAGGCAGTAGATCAGTAGGCAGTAGATCAGTAAGCAGTAGATCAGTAAGCAGTGGGTCGGTAAGCAGTGGGACAGTTGTTTGGTTTACCGAACACTGATCTACTGGATACTGATCTACCGGATACTGATTACTGACGAAGACCGGCGACACCAGGGTGATGTCCGGCAGGTGGTTGCCGCCAAGGTAGGGGTCATTGAGGATGACGACGTCGCCGGGGTGGAAGGGGGCGCAGCGCTCGACGGCCGCGCGCACCGAGGCCGGCATCGCTCCCAGATGGACGGGGATATGGGCCGCCTGGGCCAGCATCGCCGGATGCTCGCCACCCAGGAAAACGGCGCAGCTGTAGTCGAGTCGCTCCTTGATGTTGGGGCTATAGGCTGTGCGGCCGAGCGTGACGCCCATCTCCTCGGCAACCGAGGCGAAAAGGTGGTTAAAGATGGTCAGCGTGGCTGAATCCATGAAGTGACGAATGACGAGTGACGAGTTCAGAAACAAACTGCAGACAATGAGTGATGGTCTGTCGTCAGTGGTCAGTTTCTAAATACCGGCAAATTACCAAGCGCCACCACCCGCGACCAGTCATCATCGCCCTCGGTGAAGACGGCGGCGACCTGTGCGACTTCGCCCCCGGCTTTGAGGACCAGCTTCTCCATGCCGTTGAGCGTGCTGCCGGTGCTGATGACGTCGTCGATGACGATGACGCGCTTGCCCTTGACGAGCGCGCGGTCTTTCTCGTCGAGGAAGAGCGTTTGCGGTGCGCCGGTGGTGATCGACACCGTCTCGGCGCTGATCGCTTCGCCCATGTAGCTCTTGTACGCTTTGCGCATGACGACGTAGGGCAGGCCCATCAGGGCGCTCATCTCGTAGATGAGGGGAATGCTCTTGGCCTCGGCCGTCACCAGCACGTCGGCGTGCAGTTCCTTGAGCTTCTCGGCCAGGGCAGCCGCGGCGGCCTTCACGACATAGGTATCGCCGAGCATGTTAAACACGGCGATGCGCACGCCGGGGGCGACCTCGAACAGTGGGAAGTGACGGACGAGGCCAGCCACTTCAACCGTATAGGTGTCTCGTTGGCTCATGATCGAAATTCTCCTGCTTTCATAGTCACGGCCGCTCACTGGAGCGATCGCACGAGTGCCGATAGAATGAAGTTTATCGCAGGAGACGACCCTGACAAGGAGTATTACTATGAAGGCGATTGTGGTGCATGGCGAGAAGAACGCGCCCCGGCTGGTATGGGAAGACGTGGCTGATATAGGTTATGGGGAAGATGAGGCGCTGGTTGATGTGCGGGCGACGGCCGTCAATCGGGCCGACCTGTCGCAGGCACGGGGCAACTATCCGCCGCCGCCCGGCGCGAGCCACATCCTGGGTCTGGAGATGGCCGGGGTGATCCGCGCGGTCGGCGCAAACGTCGTCGGTTGGCGGCCGGGCGATCGGGTATGCGCCTTGTTGCCGGGTGGTGGGTATGCCGGGCAGGTGGCCGTGCCCGCCGGGATGCTGCTGCGCTTGCCGGATAACTGGTCGTTCGCGCAGGGCGCGGCCGTGCCGGAAGTGTGGTATACCGCCTATATCAACCTCTTCGATGAAGGCCAATTGAAGGCGGGCGAGACGGCGCTCATCCATGCCGGGGCCAGCGGCGTGGGCACGGCGGCCATCCAGTTGGCGCTGGATGCCGGGGCGCGGGCCATCGCCACGGCCGGCAGTGAGGAGAAGGTCGCCTTCTGCCGCGAGCTGGGCGCATTGGCGATCAACTACAAGACGCAGGACTTCCTGGAGCAGGTGATGGTTGTGACGGATGGGAAAGGCGTTGATGTCATACTGGATCCCGTCGGCGGATCATATCTGGCGAGCAACGTTGCGGCGTTGCGCCGCTTCGGGCGGCTGGTCAATATTGGCCTGCTCGGCGGGGCAAAAGGAGAGCTGAATATGGGGCAACTGCTCGGCAAGCGACTGCACATCGTTGGCTCCACGCTTCGGACGCGGCCGGTCGAGGAGAAGATCGCCATCACCCGTCGCTTCGCGGCCGAGATCATGCCCAGGTTGGCCGATGGACGCCTGCGGCCGATTATCGACACGACGTTCCCCATCGCCGAGGCTCAGGCGGCGCATGAGTATGTGCTGGCAAACCGGAATACGGGAAAGGTTATTCTTGGGGTAGGATGAGAAGGGGAGAAAGGGGGAAAGGGAGAGAGGGTGAAGGAGGTGGCCCGGCTTGCTGCGCGTTTGGCGCTCTTTGGCCCCAGAGATATACTCCGCCGTCATGCGACTTTCACGATCCTTCGGTAAGACACTGCGCGAGGCCCCGGCCGAGGCCGAGCTGATCAGTCATCAACTGCTGATTCGAGCCAACTTTATTCGTCCCGCCGGAGCGGGTATCTACTCCTTCATGCCGTTCGGCTACCGCGTCATCCGCAAGATATGGGATATCATGGCCGAGGAAATGAACGCCATCGACGGCCAGGAAATGTGGATGCCCAACTTGCACCCGGCGGCGCTCTGGCAGGCCACGGGCCGTTGGGGCCAGGTGGATGTGCTCTTCAAGCTGAAGGGCAGCGGCAACCGCGAATATGCCTTGTCGGCAACGCATGAAGAGATCGTCGTCGATCTGGCTCTGCGCGACATTGAGAGCTATCGCGATCTGCCGAAGATGGTTTACCACATCAGCAAGAAATTCCGCGACGAACCACGGCCGCGCGGCGGCCTGATTCGCCTGCGCGAATTCATCATGAAGGACGCCTACACGCTCGACCGCAGCGAGCAAGCCCTGGACGAGTATTATCCCGACATGATCCAGGCCTACTACAACATCTTTAACCGTTGTGGCGTGCCGACAGTGGCCATTAACGCCGACGTCGGCGCGATGGGTGGAAAGACCTCGCAGGAGTTCACCGTCCCCCATCCGCAGGGTGAAGACCTCTTCATCCAGTGCAACAACTGCGACTATGCCGCCAACGTCGAGGCGGCCGAGTTCGTTCGCGAGGGCGAGAAGCCCGTCTCGCTCGCCGAGCTGGTCAAGGTCGAGACGCCGGATTGCAAGACCATCGCCGACGTGGCCGCTTTCGTCGGTGTGCCGACCAGTCAAACGCTCAAATGCGTCTTCTACTGGTGGCGGCCGAGCTATGTGGAGAAACCGGGCGAAGGGCGGCTGGTGTTCGCTCTGGTGCGCGGCGACCTCGACATCAACGACACCAAGCTGGTTAACGCGGTTGGCGGTGGCTTTCTGCGCGCCGCGACCGAGGAAGAGATTCGGGCCATTGGTGCCGTGCCCGGTTACGCTTCGGGCATCGGCATGGCGCCGGCCAAAGATTTGACTTCGCCGGGCGTCATGATTGTCGCCGATGAATCGATCCACTATGGCGGCAACTACGTCGTCGGGGCCAATGAAGATCCCTGGCACTACACCGGCGCGAATTACGGCCGCGACTTCTCCGTCAGCAAAATCGCTGATATCGCCCAGGCTGCCACGGGGCACAAGTGCCCCCAATGCGGCGGCCAAATCGAGGCCAAGCGAGCGATCGAGGTCGGCCACTGCTTCAAGCTCGGCACCCGCTACAGCGCCGCCGTCAACGCCACCTATCTGGACGAAGACGGCCAGCCGCAGCTCATCTACATGGGCAGCTACGGCATTGGTCTCGATCGGTTGATGGCGGTCATTGTGGAACTCCACAACGACAAGGACGGCATCATCTGGCCCGACAGCGTCGCGCCTTATCAGGTGCATCTGGTCCACATCGGCAAGGAAGGCGACGGCACGAAGGAAAAGGCCGAGGCGCTCTATGCCGACTTGACCGCCGCCGGCGTTGAGGTGCTCTACGACGACCGCGACGGCCTGGGGGCGGGTGTCAAGTTCAAGGACGCCGACCTGATCGGCATCCCCTGGCGCGTCACCCTCTCGGCCCGCAGCCTGGAGCAGGGCGGGGTTGAGGTGAAGCGGCGCAGCGAGAGCGAGCGGCGGATCCTGCCCATCGAGGAATACCTGACCCTGTTGAATCCGGCCTTGTTGCAGAGTTAGAACCGGCTGATCACAATCCGAATAAGTTCGCCCCAACGGCTCGCGTCATGCGGGCCGTTTTTTGTTTTCGCTCGGTCAGTTCAGTCATCGGGAATGATTCCCGGTCGCGTCCGGGCGAATTTCCCGCCCAGGTTGAATCTCAAGCCCCATGACAGCCCCATCATCCATCTCTTAAAATGTCCAACATCTATCGGTGATTGGAGTTGGATAGATGAACATACCCAATTCACAAACGGTATTTCCGACCTTATTTCAAAACAAGGAGAAGTTGGAATGAAAGCCTCTCGAACTGTATATCAAATCGCTGCCTGGGCTTTTGTTGTTGGGGTGCTTGTCCAGGTCTTCTTCGCCGGGATGGCCGTTGTGGCCGGGCGCTGGCCGTGGACGAACCATATTTCCCTCGGCCATTTCTTGGCCTTGCCGTTGCTGGTCATGTTGATCACGATGTACATCGGCAAACTGCCCG
>DAOMSB010000077.1:0-12803 GCA_035446145.1 Promineifilum sp. (SeqCode)
GCAATTCATCCGCATCTCGATTCAGGGGTATAATGACGAGAACGACGTCGATGCATTGCTGGCGGCTCTGGAGATAGTGTTGGCCGGCGAGGCCGTCGGCGCATAAACCGGATTAGGTTTCATCCCTGACAGGAGAGGATGATCATGGCAAAGCGAAAAGGCGGGTTTCTGGACAGCCTTGGCGATCTGATTGAGAAGGGTATTGAGGAGTTGAGCCGGGAGGCTTATGATGAGCCGGCCGGTGGTACGCCGGAGCCGGTTAAGCGGCGCGTGTCGCTCATCATCCACAACCCGCGCGTGCCGAGCGCCGGTAATGAGCATCTGGACAAGGTGCTGCGCTGGAACGATACCGGCCGATTGATCGAAGGCTACATTAGCGACCTGCGCGAATGCAGCGGCGGCTATCTGAACTATGAGATCGTCGAGACTATCACCGTCGATAAGTTCCCGCGCAAGGCCGACGGCTTCACCTACACCGCCGACGGGTTCGTCAAGGCCTGGAACGAGCGCAAGGGGTTCCACGATCCTGATCTGGTCGATTACGACGCGCTGCTCGAGGAGTTCGAGATGGTGCGCAAGGTGAATGAAAACCTTGTCGATGAGTTCTGGCTGTTTGCCTTCCCCTACGCCGGGTATTACGAATCGATCATGGGCGGGCCGGGGGCGTTCTGGTGCAATGCGCCGCCGCTGACGCAGACTGCTCATGCCAAGAAGCGCTTCATCATCATGGGCTTCAACTATCAGCGTGGCGTCGGCGAGATGCTGGAGGCATTCGGCCATCGGGCTGAGTCGATCATGAAATATACCTTCCGCCGTGAGCGGGGAGACGACAATCTGTGGGAGCGGTTCATTCGCCACGAATTCAAGAACCCCGGCCAATCCGAGGTCGGCTGGATGCATTACGCGCCCAACAGCGAGCGCGATTATGACTGGGGCAACAAACGCGAGGTGCTCAGCCGCTGGCGCACGTGGCGCAATTTTCCCAACCTGGCGGGCGAGGCGGAGATGGTTGATTGTCACGACTGGGGCGACGGCGACATCCGGCTGCATCATAAATGGTGGTTTGAACTGCTGCCGAAGATAGGCGGCTCGGCCAACGGGATCGCCTACAACTGGTGGCAATACATCGTCGATCCCAATCTGGTGCGTTAGTTCACAGGAGGTGGCGGGATGAAACTGACTCTCACGCGCGTGCTGCTCATCGCCATTCTGGTCCTGGGGGTCCTTCTCTTTTTCCTGCTGGTCAACGATGCCGTGTCGCCGGGTCATGATCAGGAGGAACCGACGCAAGGGCCGACGATCGAATCGCCGGCAGAGCCTGGTGGAGCGACCCAATGCCCCGTGGCCACGCCGGAGTTCTTCAACGTGGAGCCGGTCACATCACCGACCGACAAGCTGAGTCAGATCGTCACCGTTGATCTGGGTCAGGGCGAGACGATCACGATCACCACCGAATCGGGCATATTCACCGCTCCGTTTGATGCCTTCCCCACGGAAATCGAGATCGAGCTGCTGCCGAACACGACTCATAACCTGACGGTCGAAGGGCGCGTGCGCGAAGTGGTGCAGGGAGAGTGCACCTATGGCGGCTACACCCTGAGCACGACCCGCGACCGGTATGGGGATCCGCTGGTGATCGAGCAGAAGCAATAGAGGATGGACAAGCCAAACATGGAACTGACTGAACGCGACCGGGCGATGCTGGCCGGCGAGATGGGCGAGGCGACGCAAATGGCCATGCGCATCCTGGTGACGATGGCCGGGGTCTATGGCGCGGAGCGCCTGCTCGATATCGAATCGGCCCACATCGACGGCTGTCTCTATCACGGCTATTCCGGGCTGGAGTTCGCCGAGCGACTGGTCGCCGGCGGAGCGCAGGTCGCCGTGCCGACCACGCTCAATGTGGGGGCGATGGACCTGATCAACCCCGAAATATTTCGCGGCGACGCGCAAACGGGGCAGTGGGCCACGAACCTGATGCAGGCTTATGAGGCGATGGGGTGCAAGCCAACGTTCACTTGCGCGCCTTATCAGGCCCAGCATCGGCCGTCGTTGGGCACGCAGATCGCCTGGGCCGAGAGCAACGCCATCGTCTTTGCCAACTCCGTGCTTGGCGCGCGCACCAACCGCTACGGCGATTTCATTGATATTTGTTGCGCCATCACCGGCCGCGCCCCGGATGTCGGCCTTCATCGACCGGAGAATCGCGCCGGGCAAATCCTGTTTCGATTGCAAGGCATCCCCGAACGATTGCTGCGCGAGGACGTGCTGTTCCCGGTGCTGGGCTACTGGCTGGGGGCGCATACGGGGACGAAGATACCCGTCATCGAAGGATTATTGCCGGAGACCACCGAGGATCAGCTCAAGATCATGGGCGCGGCCGCGGCTTCGTCGGGTGGTGTGGCTCTGTTCCACGCCGTCGGGATTACGCCGGAAGCGCCGACGCTTGAAGCCGCCTTCCGGGGACGCGACCCGGAGGCGGTCGTCGAGGTCACGCTTGATGATCTCAAGGGCACGCTCGGCATCCTGTCCACCGCGGCCGACGGCCCGATCGACGTGGTTGCATTAGGCAGCCCCCATTTTTCGATGACCGAATTCGCCCAACTCTTGCCGCTGGTGGAGCGGTTCCCGCCGCGATCGGGTATCGAGTTCATCGTCTGCACCGACCGGCTGGCTCAGGTGACGCTCCATCGCCGGGGCTGGCTGGAGCGGTTGCGGGCCGCGGGCGTGCAGATCGTCGCCGACACCTGCATACTCGGCACGCCTATCGTGCGGGCGCAGGACGGCGTGCTGATGACCAACTCCGGCAAGTATGCCCACTACACGCCCGGCGGAATCGGCTTGCAGGTCGTCTATGGCAGCCTGGAGGAGTGCGTGCGTTCGGCCGCGGCGGGAGAGGTGTGGCGTGATGCGGGGCTTTGGGCAGGGGAGCAGGGGAGAAAAGGAGCAGGGGGGAGTGCGCAGTATTCAGTAAGCCGGTATTCGGCAGGTCAGTCGCAGATTGGCGGTCAGTCGTCGGTAAGCGCCGGCCGCGCTTTGGTTGACGGTGAAGCTTCCGGCCCGGCGCTGGTGCTCGACGCGCCGCTCAGCTTGTGGGGCGGTCTGGATCCGGTGACGGGGAACATCATCGACCAGCGACACCCGCAATGGGGAACGAACGTCGCCGGCCGGATGTTGCTCATGCCGGTGGGCAGGGGCAGCAGCAGCGCCAGCAGCATCTTGCTGGAGGCGACGCGACTGGGTACGGCTCCGGCGGCGATTCTCCTGGCTGAACCGGACGCGATTCTGGCCCTCGGCGCGGCCGTTGCGCGAGAGCTGTATGGATCAGCGCCGCCGGTGATGGTGATTGATAATGAAAGCTATCGTCGGATCGAGGATGGGGTTATGGTGAGGGTCACTCATGGCGACATTCAATTGGGAAACCATCAGTAGGACATCTCCCGGTCGTCGCCAAGCCATGTTTGGAGATCGAAATCGCGGCCAAAAGGATTGACAAAACGGACTCCCTCGAGCGATGTGCCCGATCTGAAGTCCTCGCTCAGGATAACGGGAACTTGGTTCAGTTTGGCTGTGGCCCAGATTAGCGCGTCCCAGAAGCTCAATTGATGGTCGATCGCCCCTCTGGCCGCCTCAAGCACGATCGTTGGCGTGATATTGACTACTTCCCAGCTACGATGATAGTTCTCAAGCCGTCGATAGGCTAAATCCAATGGCAGGGGCTCGGCCAGGCGGCGCGTTGTCGCGTTGAAGAACTCAGACATGATTTGCGTGCTCAAAATACCGCGGCCACTCAACACCAGCCGGTCGCAGACCACCTCGGCCAAATTCTGCTTTTCCGCCTCTGATCGATCGTAGACATAGACGAGGACATTGGTGTCGACAAGGAACTTATCGATCATAAAGATCCTCGCGCTTCCAGATACGACCGCCGCCGACCGTTCCCCTGGCGATCCAATCCTCAATGAATTGCTTTTCCTCTTCCCATGCAGACAGATCGCGGGGGAGTTGCTTTGGCATTCCGAGGCGAGAGTCGAGACTGTGGCGAATGATTTCAGCCTCCGACGACCCGATAGCCGCCGCCAATCTTTTTAGTTGTAGCTCCTGATCGCGATCCAGATAAATTTGTTTGCGAATCTTGGTCGACATGGTCTCTTCATCACCTCCGTATACGTCATATTATACATTATCCCCTGATGGAAAAACAAAATCGCGCGGGATTGTTGCGAATCCCGCGCGATTATTATTTATTATGAAGATTTAGCGAGCCGTGTTACGAAGTAAACTCAAATCCCAGAAATGCCCGTCGCTTTTCACCCTCGCCCCGCTCGATGAATGTCGCGCGGACCGGACGGCCGATCCAGGCAATATCGGGCTGTTTGCCGTCCACGCCGACGATCTGGGCGCTGATGCGCGGCCCTTCTTCCAGTTCGACGATCCCGGCTACGTAGGGTTTGCTGCGGTCGTAGCCGGCGTCGATCATCGCCGACGTCCCAATATAGACCGATGTAAAGGCGACTAAAGTGCCTCGGCCCGACATCTCAACCCATTCCATATCATCGCTATGGGTGTGGGGGTCGATCGGCCGTGGCGGCACAAACATCTCGCCCGTCTCGCGGTTGCGCGAACCCATCAGCTTGCCTTCGTCCATGTAAGCCTGAAACGCCGCCACGGTGAATGGGCGCTCTGCTACTTGTGTTTGCTCAGTCATGATTAACCTGTTTACCGATCACTGACAACTGCCCTACTGAATACTGCCCCACTGAACACCGGCTGCTACCGCCGCTCATAAATATGCACAACGGCCGTCTGCCCCGTGCCGCCGACGTTGTGGGTCATGGCCAGATCGACATCACGGTCAACCTGACGCTCGCCGGCCTGGCCGCGCATCTGCTTCCAAACCTCGACCGCCTGGGCCGCGCCGGACGCACCGACCGGGTGACCTTTCGACTTGAGGCCGCCGGAGGTGTTGATCGGCTTTGGCCCGTGGCGCGTGGTCAGCCCTTCCTCGGCCGCTTCGTGGCCTGTGCCCGGCGCGAAGAAGCCCAGGTCTTCGGTGGCGATGATCTCGGCGATGGTGAAGCAGTCGTGGACTTCGGCGATCTTGATGTCCTGAGGCGTCACGCCGGCCATCTCGTAGGCCTGGCGGGAGGCAATTTGCGCGGCGCGGATGCCGGTTAGCTCGGCCCGGTCGTGGAGTGCGGCCGCGTCGCTGGCCTGCCCGCTGCCGATGATATAGAGCGGGTCGTCGGTGAAGCGTTTGGCCAGCTCCTCGCCCACGAGCAGAACGGCCGAAGCCCCATCAGTCACCGGGGAGCAGTCGAACAACCGCAGCGGCCAGGCGATGTAGGGGTTAGCCCCGTCGTCGTGCAGGAAGTCCATCTCGGTCTGCCAGACCGGCACGGGCAGGCCTTTCTGTTGAGCCTTGGCGATGCGTGCGGCCATCAGGTCGGCGATGCGCGCCTGGAACTGGGCCTTAGGGTTCAGCTTGCCGTTGTCGTGGTTCTTGATGCCCACACGCAGCAGGGCATCGGCCGACGCGCCATAGCGGTGGATATAGGCCGAGGCCATGGCTCCGTAGAAGCCGGGGAAGGTGAACCCGGCCGGGATCTCGAAGGACACGTCTCCGGCCGTGGCCAGTGCATCGGTGACACCGGCGATGGGCAGATTGCTCATCTTCTCGATGCCGCCGACGAGAATCATGTCATACGCGCCGGAGGCGATGGCCAGGATACCCTGGCGCAGGGCAACGCCGCTGCTGGCGCAGGCGTCCTCGATGCGCGTCGCCGCCCGGGGCGCAAGCCCCACCCAGTCGGCCATGATCGGGGCGGTGTGGCCCTGGCCCTCGAACAGGTCGCTGCTGTAATTGCCGATGTAGACGGCTTCAATTTCATTGGGGTCGAAGCCCTTGTCCACGGCAGTACCCATGTCCTGGTAGGCTTCAACAAACAGGTCGCGCGTCGTCTTGTCGGGGAATGAGCCGAACTTGCTCATGCCCGTGCCGACGATGGCGACTCCACGGTTGAGTTTTTTCATAGTTTGTTCCTCGACGCCTGCCGGGGATTGGAGGCGAATTCAACGCTTTTTCGATCCTGCCGGTCCATTTGAACAGGGCAGATGTCGATGAAAGAATATCTTTGATTATAAAAGGTGTGGGTGATGTTTAGGTTACAATCCTCACCATGATTATAAGCAATGATCCCTTGGGATGCATGGTGCGATTGGAGGACTTTCCTTCGCGCCATGTGCCGGTGCGCCATGTCGATATCTGGCTGCCCGCCGGGTATGAGGCAGACAGCGCGCGCCGTTATCCGGTCTTATACATGCATGACGGGCAAAACTGTTTCCTGCCGGAGTATTGCCCCTATGATGTTCCATGGAGCGTGCAAACGGCGATGGGAAAGCTGGCAGCGGCGGGGGAGATTGAGCCAGCCATCATCGTCGCCATCTGGAGCCTTGCTCCATTGCGCTATCTGGAATATCGACCGGCGCGGCCGTTTCTCTACCTTTCCGAGTTAGCCCGTCGACGCATTTTGGCTGACCTGGGTGGTTGGCCGCGTTCGGATTCCTATCTGGAGTTTATCGTTGAGGAGCTAAAGCCCTTCATCGATGCCAATTACCGCACGCGCACCGACCGCGCGCATACAGCCATCATGGGTTCGAGCATGGGTGGGTTGATCTCGCTCTATGCCATTTGCGAGTATCCCGATGTGTTTGGCGCGGCCGGCTGCATCGCCACCCATTGGCCGGCCGTCGAGGGAGTGATTGCGCCCTATCTGCAGGGATACCTGCCCGATCCCGCGACCCATCGCATTTACTTCGATTTCGGCACGGAGACGCTTGATGCTCTTTATCGGCCGACGCAGACGTTGGTAGACGCACTCATGTCCGATTCCGGCTATATGAATGGCCTCAATTGGATGACACGTGACTTTCCCGGCACGCGACATTTCGAAGCCGATTGGGCAGCGCGTGTCCATATTCCCTTGAAATTTATGTTAAGTTGAAACTTCGCAAAGGGTTCAATCGTATTATAGAGGAGAAGGGGCGGCAGAGATGAACCCCCCATGAGGGATCGATAAATTGGCCATGGGAACCGGTACCATGGGTCTGGCGTCTATAGATATGGATGCCTTTACCTGAATGAACAAGATACGTCACGATCAATATTTGAGTTTTCCCATCTTTAACCTTCTCGCGCTCTCTATCGTATTGGGTGTTCTGATGCTCGCCGGTTGCCTGAGCGATATCCCGTCCGCACCGGCCTCAATTGGGACGTTGCCGCCTGCTCCGGTGGCTACACAAACCGCCGAGGCGTTGTCTCCCGCCTATCCGTCGCCGGGAGAACCTTATCCCGACACGATCACGGATGCATCGGGCAATGGCTCCTCCGCGTATCCCGCGCCGGCGACGCCCGTCGGTGCTGAGTCGGGCGCTTCTTCGGCCAGCCAGGAAATAGCCGCGACCGCTACCTCGGAAGTCTATTTTCCGGTCATCGGCCTGGAAGGAGCAGCCACACCAACTGTTGAGCCGGCCGCCACAGCCACAGTGCCGCCGCCCACGACAACGCCATCACCCAACGCGACGCAACCAACTGTAACCGGCCCGGCAGCCATCGCCCAGCCGACGCCGATACACGTGGTGGATTTCGCGGCCGCCCGCGACGCGCTGGCCGCTCAGGGGCAACAACTGGCCTATAACAAGATCGGTTTTCACGTGACCTTTTTGGAAGACAGACAGGAACTCGATCCCTATATGCAGCGACTTGATGCCGAAGGCGTGCCGTTTTTCCTGAAGAGCGTTGATAACGCCGAACCGCTCTATAAAGCGCAAGAGTTGATGAAGGTCAGCGGCGTACCCCATATATTGGTTTATCGTTCGACGAAGTACGACGTGCCCAATTACGACATGGATCCGGTTTTGGCGGCGGAGACGTATTGGGAGCTGGAAAAAGCCATCTGGCCGCCGGAGCTTGACCCCAATATAGTATGGCTTGAGACGATGAACGAACTCGACAAGACCCGCTCGGAGTGGCTGGCGCAGTATTCGCTGCGCACGGCCGAGCTTGCTTTGCGCGACGGCTATAAATGGGCGGCGTTCAGCTGGGCCTCGGGCGAGCCGGAGCCGGAGCAGTGGGAGTCGCCGGCCATGCTGGAACTCCTGCGCCTCATCGCCGACAACCCGGACAGATTAGCCATTGCCTTGCACGAATACAGTTATGTGGCTGACGACATCGGCCATGAATTTCCGCACAAGATTGGCCGTTTTCTCGATCTGTTCGCGGTAGCCGATAAGCATGGCATCCCGCGGCCGACGGTGCTTATCACCGAGTGGGGTTGGACCTATGACAATATCCCCCCCGAACCGGACGCGATGGAAGATGTGACCTGGGCGGCGCGACTCTACGGCGCTTATCCCCAGGTGTTGGGCGCGGCGATCTGGAACCTGGGGCGGCTTGACGGGGAGTTGACGCCGCTCAATGAGCAGGTGCAGGGGCTGATCGACAACATGCTGGCCCTTAGTCTGGATAGCTACTTTAGCGCTCCCGCGCCGCCGCAACAGGCACCGCCGGATGCGAGCCAGTTCCCACCGCCGTAGATGAACCGGGGCGAGACAACCGGAGAATAACGTGCCGGTGATTGGACGAGGCTCTCGCGCCGGTTGTCCCGCCCTTACAGCTCGTAGGCGGTTCGGATGTCGTTCATGATCGCGATGGCCTTGCGGACGAGGATTTGATTTTCCGGCCGGTTGTACCAGAGGCTGACGCCTGAGGGATGGGGAAGGGGCACAATCCAGCGACCATTGGGGTCCTTGGTTGGGTCAAAAGCCGGCAGAATCTCGGCCGCCGTGAGATCGAAGTTCAACGGATCGGTTGCCAGCGCTTCGGGCGGCAGGTAGGCGGCCGTGCCGACAATCTCGTTTAGGCGCTTGTTGGGCGGGTAGAGCAGTTTGATCGCCAACCCGCCGACCAGAAGGATCAGGCGCGGATTGACGAGGCGAATCTCCTCTTCCAGCCATGGGCGGCACAGCGCTTGCTCGAATGGGGTGGGGACGCGGTCGCCTTTGCCGGTGTTGCTGGGGCCGGGATAGCATTTGGTGATGGCGGTCATGTAATGGCGGGCGCGGAACTCGTCTTCGTCCCACCCGGCGTCGCCCAGCCATTGGAAGAGTCGTTTGCCGCTGCCGGCGTTAAACGGCCGCTTCACCTGTCCTTCGGTGATACCCGGCGCCTGGCCGATGAGCATCACCTGCGGCTCGGGGCCGCTACTGAACACCGGGCCGGGCACGATCCAATAACCCTCCTCCAAACAACGGCGACAGGCGAGAAGCTGGGTGTGGAGAGTGTGGAGATTATCGGTCATGGCGTGGTGACGGACGACAGACGACAGACCACAGACCACGAACGGCGGTGGCAGATGGAATGCACCGGATGGGGGAATGGTCAGGATGGTAGTGTTTCGTCCACTTCATAGATGGCTGAGTCTTCATGAATCGAGCTTATGGTTGAGGTAAGTGTGTTTTGGAAAGCCTTCAATCTCTTAAAGAGGGTTTCGGCGGCAATATAAGCTGTCCGTAATGGCGTTGGTCCATCCAAGTAGCCGCGGCGATGAACGAGATGAAGGCAGGCAACGGTTTCGACGAGTGATCGGATAGCAATACCAATGAACCTTGCTTGCTCTGCGTCCGATAGGCCGCTTGAGCCTTCGGCGATGTTCAGCGTAATACTTGTTGCTGCTCGCTTAAGCTGAGATTTCAGGTTGTATTCCTCGTCGCGAGGCAATCTGGACGATAACTCGTAGATAATATCCACGTAATCCAGGGCCAATTGCCACACTTCCAGCTTTTCAAATTTGAAGCTCATGGAATGTACCTTTATAGGGCAGCCGTTGCCGTTGGTAGACTACGGACGACGGACCACGGCAAGAGCGCGCGCCTATTTCGTACTTCGTACTTCTCGTCACTCGTTACTTGTCACTTTCTTGTCGTCTGTGGTCTGTCGTCCGTCGTCCATTTAATATACCGGCAAACTCGTATCCACCTCTACCGCCCAGCGATTGATGCCCCCTTCCAGATTGAGCAGCTTTTTGAAGCCGTGGCGCTGGAGGAGCCAGACGATGTCGGCGCTGCGGCCGCCGGTCTTGCATTGGACGACGATCTCGCGCGCCGTGTCCAGCTCGCCCAGATGCTCCAGCACCTGCCCCTTGGGAATGAGTACCGCGCCCAGATCAGCCAGATTGCTGATCTCCCACTCATGCGGCTCGCGCACGTCAAGAATGAACAGGTCATCGCCCGCGTCAAGGCGTTGCTTCAGCGCGACCGGGGTGATGGCCGGGACGCCCACGACGTCGGTGGCGAACTCGCTATGGTCGTGGGCGGGCATGCCGCAGAACTGCTCGTAGTCGATCAGCTCGGTGATCGTCGGATGCTCGCCGCAGATGGGGCAGTTGGGGTTCTTGCGCAGCCTCACCTCGTCGAAGGTCATCGTCGTGGCATCATAGAGCAGCAGGCGGCCGATGAGCGGCTCGCCCACGCCGAGGATGAGCTTGATCGCCTCGGTGGTCTGGATCGCGCCGATAGTGCCCGGCAGCACGCCCAGCACGCCGCCCTCGGCGCAACTGGGCACGAGACCGGGCGGCGGTGGTTCGGGGAAAAGGCAGCGATAGCACGGCCCTTCCTTCGCATAGAAGACAGACGCCTGACCCTCAAAGCGGAAGATGCTGCCGTAGACGTTAGGCTTGCCCAATAGCACGCAGGCGTCGTTGGTCAGATAGCGCGTGGGGAAGTTGTCGGTGCCGTCGATGATGATGTCGTAGGGCGCGAACAGCTCCAGCGCGTTGGCCGAGGTCAGCGGAACCTCGTAGGTGTCCACCTGCACGTTGGGGTTGATGTCGAGGATGCGATCCTTGGCACTCTCCAGCTTTAGGCGGCCGACGTCTTTGGTGCCGTGGATGATCTGGCGGTGCAGGTTGGAGAAGTCCACCGTGTCATAGTCGACGAGGCCGATGCGGCCGACGCCGGCCGCGGCCAGATACATCGCCAGCGGCGACCCCAGGCCGCCCGCGCCGATGAGCAGCACGCTCGCCGCCTTGAGCTTTTTCTGCCCGCTCATGCCGACTTCGGGCATGATCAGGTGGCGACTGTAGCGCCGAATCTCCTCGTGGGAGAGGTTGATGTCGGCCAATGCCGCCGGGTCAATCAGTGATGGGTGTGTCATAGTGAATCCAGGGTTCTAATTCGCGGATTGCGCAGATTGTATACCGGATGGGCCGCGATCCGAAGGGAGGCGCGCCGCCTCGCTATCAGCCGGATGCCCGCCGGTGAGTTCGGTTAACTGCCGGTTCAGTTTGCGTTCGTCGGTCAGGCCGTAATTGACCTGCCGGACGCGGCCGTCGGCGTCGTGGAGGATGGTCGTCGGCAATGTGAAGACGTGATAACGGGCGGCCGTCTCCGGTTCGCGTTCGGCGTCGATGATCTCCATGCGCACGCGGTCATGCCAGTGCGCGCCCAGTTGATCGATGATGCGCCCTTGAGCCGGGCAGACGGCGCATGAATCGGCGCGGAAATAGAGCAGCGCCGGTGTGTTCGCCGCCGTCGGGTGGGGGGCGCTCGCCCGTATCCGGCGCATATGGAAGGCGCGCAGCAGATAGCAGGCGATCATGGCCGCCAGGCTTAGGATTAGCAGTAAGGCGACGCGCTCAATCATGGCGTTACCGACCCTGTTTCATGGGTGCACGGACGAAGCCGGGTACGCCAAGCTTGTTGAGCTGATAATAGACGAAGCACCCGGCACAGAATCCCAGGAACAGGTTGAGCGCGGCCAGCACGATGACTAGTGCGACCAGTGCCCATCCTACCACGGAGGCCCCGGCGAACAGGGCTGCGATAGCGATCAGCAGGACGACTCCGCCAAAGCCCTGAGCGAAGCGATGAGGTTCAGGGTTATCGACGATGACGTTGGGCTTCACCAGTCCCGCCGGGCGGAGAACGTGCTGATAGATACGCTTAAAGAGCGACAGGGTTGGGGCGGCCGTGCCGACGAGCATGACGGCGGCCACGAAGACCACCAGCCACACCGAGTTGAAAACGAATGCCAGCGCCAGCAGGGCGATGATCAATGTTTGATTGACCTTCAGCGCGGAATGGTCGACTTTTGGGGACGTTGTTTCCATGAATGGCCTCGCAAATGAGTTGATGATCGGACGTTATTGTCTGATGACCGGTTGGTGCAATGCGGTTTCCTCTTACATCCCGCCGGCGATGGATGGGATAATCATCAAGGTATCATCCGATTTCAGCGCCGTCTGCGCCCCTTGCAGGCCGCGCACGTCTTCCTTGTTCAGGTAGATGTTGACGAAGCTGCGCAATTCTTCGCCGTCGAACAGATGGTTGCGCAGTTGCGGGTGTTGTTGGGTGAGGTGATCCAGCGCCTCGCCGACGGTGTCGCCGCTGACGGTGACGGTGCTGTTGCCGCCGGAATAGGGACGCAATGGGGTGGGGATACGTATGGTTGTCATGAATTTACTCCTCTATTGATTGTCTTCCACGACCTCGACCGGCTCCTCGACGAAACCGGAACGGTCGGGCATAAGTTGCCATGAACGGCCGTCGGCCGGCTCGCCGCCGATAATTTGGGTGATCAAGTACGAATAGCCCGGCCAGCTGGCCCAGGCCAGGTCGCGAGGCGAGGCCACAGCCGGGTGGTCGGGGTGGCTGTGGAAGATGCCGATTACGTCCAGGCCGTTGCTCATCGCCTCCAGTTCGACGTCGCGCCAGTCGTCCTCGGCGATGCGGAAGCGCTCCGGCTT
>DAOMSB010000078.1:0-12773 GCA_035446145.1 Promineifilum sp. (SeqCode)
GAACTCATGGAAGCCAGCCCTATCTACGCTGAAATCTACCACTCCCAATTAGCGGAGGATATCGCTCCGGCATCGGCACAGCCAGACCTCAATTAAGGCATTCGGCTGTTGCGCGTTATCCAATGACGATTACAGAGAAACCATTATGATGGATCGACAATCACAATTTCTTGGCATGGAGACCAGCAAGGCCCGCAGCGTGCGCGGGACGCTGGTTCGGCTGTGGCATTATTTCCAGCGCTATGGCCTGATACTTCTCCTGGTTGGGGTGTTGGTAATCAGCAGCACCTACATGCAAGTGCTCATCCCCGACCTGACCGGTCAGGCGGTAGACTGCTATCTGGGGCCTTACAGCATGGCCGCGGCTGCCGGTGGCGGAGCAGCGTTAGGCTCTTTCGCGGATAATGCGGAACAGGCGAACGCGTTCTCCAATTGCTGGTATACCACGCCCGATATAACCGCGACTGCCGGGGAAACGCTGGCGGGCTTCGGTCGGCTTATCCTGCTCATCGTCGGCCTCTATGTCGGCAGCGCCGTCCTGAGCGGCTTCATGTTCTACATGATGAGCTGGGCCGGTTACCATGTCTTGCGTGACTTGCAGGCACAGGTGTTCAATCACATTCATCAGCTTTCGCTTGGCTTTTTCACCAAACATGAGGCCGGTGATGTGATGAGCCGCTTTACCAATGACTCCGACACATTGCAGCAAGTCATCGGCTTCGGCCTCGTTTCTGTCTTGCAGGGCATCCTGCTCATCGGCTGGATCATCGTCGTGATGTTCCAGCGCAACGCGCCGTTTGCCCTGATCAGCCTTGTCACCTTACCGTTGATGGTCATCATCACCCGTTGGTTCTCAGAGCAGGCCCGCAAGGCATTTCGGCGAGCGCGGCAACAGATCGGCAACGTGAACGCCGACCTGCAAGAAAGTATCTCGGCCGTGCGCGAAGTTCAGGCATTCAGCCGGGAAGAAGAGAACATCCAGAACTTCCGCGAGAGCAACGCCGCCAACCGGGACGCCAACATTCGGGCCCAGGCTTACACCGGCGCGTTAGGCCCCGCCCTGGAAGGTCTCAGCTACGTCAGCCTGGCGGTAGTTGCCGGCATCGGTGGTCTGCTCATGTTACGCGGTGGCGGGTTAATGGGAGAGACGATCTCGGTCGGCCTAATCATCACCTTCATCGGCTATACCCAGCAATTCAACCGCCCTGTCCAGCAAATCTCAACCCTCTGGGCCACGATCCAGAGTGCCATAGCGGGCGCTGAGCGTATCTTTGGTCTGCTGGACGAACCTGTCGAAATTAAGGACAAGCCGAATGCCATCGTGATGCCGCCTATCACCGGGCATGTGGTGTATCAGGACGTCTTCGCCGAGTACAATCCCGACGAGCCTATCCTGCGGGGCATATCCATCGATGCCAAACCCGGTCAGAGCGTGGCCATCGTGGGACCAACCGGCGCGGGAAAGACGACCATCATCAACCTGCTGCCCCGCTTTTGGGACGTAGAATCGGGCAGCATTACGATAGACGGAATCGATGTCCGTGATGTGACTCAGCAAAGCCTGCGCCGCCAGATCGGCATCGTTTTGCAGGATTCATTTCTGTTCAGCGATACTGTGATGAACAATATTCGCTATGGGCGACCCGACGCGACCGACGAGGAAGTAATTGCCGCCGCCCAACTGGCCCACGCCGATGATTTCATCAATCGCCTGCAAGACGGCTACCAGACCGTGCTGGGCGAGCGCGGCGCGGGTCTCAGCCAGGGCCAGCGACAATTGCTGTCCATCGCGCGCGTGGCGCTTATCGATCCACGTATCCTCATTCTCGACGAGGCCACCAGCAGCGTAGACACGCGCACCGAACGCGAAATCCAGAAAGCACTGGAAGAGCTTCTACAAGGGCGAACAAGTTTTGTCATCGCCCATAGACTCAGCACGATTCGCACAGCCGATCAGGTGCTGGTTCTGAAAGATGGGCAGATCATCGAACAAGGGACACATCGCTCGCTGCTGGAAAAGAGAGGCTTTTACTTTGACCTGTATATGAGCCAGTTCCGGCGAAAAAGCACGGAGGAAGATCTCCCAGACGATCTAAACGAACTGGAGTTAATGGAACCCGGGGATTAATAAAAAAGGGCGCAGCTATCAAGATGCGCCCTTTTTTACTTTAGTCTGCTTCAACGGTTAGATATGCCGTTCAAAAAAGGTAACGGCCACGCGGGGGTTCTCAATGAGGTATTGATAGCCCTCATAGCGGTGGGTGCCATCGACGTAGAGCGGCCCTTCTCCCTCGGGCGTCACGGCGCGAAGGCGCGCGGTATCATCCGGCGAACCCCAATGATCCTCTTTGCATTGCACGAACAAGACCGGCGTTTGCCCCGCACCGGCCACGGCAAAACCCGGTTGGAGCGCACCAATGGACACACCCGACACTGCGGAGTAAGCCGTCTCTACCAATGGCAGTAAAGCCCGGCCCGGCAACCCCAGAAGATCTCCGGTATAACCCTTGACGTAGGTACCGATAGTCATGGGCTGCACGGCGATCGCTGCGCCCAATTGATCGGTCTGGGCCATGGCATACAGGATAGCATTGGCCCCCATGGAGAAACCAATCGCCCCAATACGCGAGCCATCGACCTCCGATCGGGTTTGCAGGTAGGCAATCGCCCCCAGCAGATCGTTAGCTTCCGATTGACCAAAGGTGACCGGCGGATGGGCCGCACTCTCTCCGTGGTTGCGCTGGTCATACATGAGGACATGATATCCTTCGTAGTGAAGGGTATACGCCAGCCGCAGAAGTTCGACAGGTGTTGTGCCTGATAAATTGGCGAGCATATCGCCCGCGGCATCGCCGAGCCGGTTCCACGTCCAATCGTGGACGAGGATAATGGCGGCACCATGGCGATCCTCGCTCTTTGTTGCGGGAATGAACCATCCCGATAGCCGGACGCTGTCCAGCGCCGGAAACTGCGCGTTTTCATACTCCAGGCCCATATCACCCGGATTGGCCCACAATGGTTGTCGCGCAGGCGCAACCATGCGTCGGGTAAAATAAGCAACAACCAGCGCGGCCGCGGCCGCCGCCAGTCCCGTCAATATCCCCAATATTTTCATCACTCGTTGAAATGTCATAGCTCGTTCCTCCCTCTTGTTCGCGCCAGGCTCAATCATACCGTCGCGTCGACGCCGGCAAACAGATCGTTTTCACGAAAGCCGTCGGGGACGGGTGGATAGGCGCGAATAAATGTCTCGGTCGCCATATAGCGCCGCTGGAATGATTCGGGCAGCATACGGCTCCGCGATGGCCCTCCGCCCTGGCTGGGGTGTTCGGCTCCGGCGGCGCGCTTCACATCCCAGTAGCGTCTGTAATCGATGCGGGCGTGAAGCCGGTGGGGTTCGATGCCAATGCGAGTCCAATCAATATCCTTGTTGCGCCCGGCGTGCTTGGGGTCCTGGCCGCGCAGGCGCATCAACACAGCAAACAGCTTCACCATCCGGTTGGAAAAGGCTGTGTAGTAGAGTCGTTGGGGCTGGTAAGGCGCCGGCCCAATCTCGGGATACTTGCTTGCATTGCCGGCTGCTTCGAACGCAGCCGTCGTGATCCTCCAGCAGAAAATATGATCGGGATGGTAATATCCACCCGTCTCATCATGAGTCACCACAACCTGTGGCCGGATCTGCCGGATAAGGGCGACCACGCGCCCGGTGGCTTCCTCAAAGTCGCTGTTGATAAAAGCCTCAGGATGATGGTTGGCCGGATCACCGATATATCCCGAATCCCGATAGCCCAGCATGTGGAGCTTGCCACCCAAAACACGCACGGCAGCTTCCAGTTCGTTCCGCCGAACCTTGGCTAACTCTTTTAACTTGTCCTCGTGACCCTTGGCTACCGAACCGGCCACGCCATCGGTAGCAATAGCGATATGGACATCAACACCTTCATCGGCGTATCGTGCCAGCGTGCCACCCATACCGAAAGACTCATCATCCGGGTGGGCAAGCACCACAAGTAACCGGCGTTGGGCCGGCGCAGTCGTCATATCATCCATTTATAAACCTGTCTTATTAGGCGCACGGGTATCCGCGCGAGTTTCGAGCGAGATTGTATCGATCATCCGGCGCTCCGGCATCAGGGCAACGGCCATCCCGACAGCATGTGTCCGGGTGTGTGACAGACTGATCGCCCATTCGGTCAGGCCCAACTCATCGGCCAGCCTCGCGGCCGCGCCATGGAGGGTTAACTGTGGGCGGCCGCGCTCGTCATTGATGATCTCGATCTCCTTCCAGGCCACATCGCCAATGCCGGTGCCCAATGCCTTGCCGACAGCTTCCTTGACGGCAAAACGACCGGCCAGGCTTGTCGGCCGCCCTTCGCATTGGGCTTGCTCTCGTTCCGTGAAAAAACGATCACAAAACCGCGCGCCATGTCGTTCCATGCCCTGGGCCATCCGCTCGACCTCGAAGATATCGACCCCAACGGCCAGCATCAGAGCGCCTCCACCGGGCCGCTAACAGCGATGACCAGGTCGTCGGCGCTCAGGTATTTTTGGGCCGCATTCTGGATGCGCTCCACCGTAATGGCGTTGATCTCGTCCTTATATCGGTGAAGATAATCAAGACCCAGTCCATAAAGTTCCATGTCGGTAATGATATCCACCAAACCGCTGTTCGTCTCCAGGCTCATCGGCAATGAGCCGGTGCGGTAAGCCAGGCTATCGGCCAGCTCTTCGGCCGTCACCGGCTCGTCGATCATCCGCCGAATCTCATGGCGGATGGATTCTATCGCCTGCTCGACCTTGTCCGGCGCAACGCCGGCCGACGCATTCCACGAGCCGGGTCCTAACCCACCTTCCAGGCGGCTCGACGCGTAATAAGCCAGGCCTTGCTCTTCGCGAACGTTCTGGCCAATACGTCCCATCATCCCAAAAACGCCGAGGATCGTGTTCATCACACTGGCATCCAGGTAGTCGGGGGCCGAGCGGCGCGGACCGGGCAAGCCCAGGACAATATCGGCCTGATGCTTCTCCGGCATCGGCACGTAGCGCCGCTGCAATCCGATAGGGCGCTCGATATCCGGGGAGAGGGGCGTTATCTGTTGGTGATCATTCCGCCACTCCCCGAAGACTGGCTCGAGCTTGCGCAGCACATCATCGGCGGAAATCGCGCCGACTACGCCGATAATCATGTTCCTGGGGCCGTAATAACGATCGTAGAAATCGACAATATCGGCTCGATTCATATTGCCGATGCTGTCGAGATAACCGCCCACCGCCCGGCTATATGGGTGCCCCTGATAGGCCGTTTCATAGTAGGATAACCAGGCCATCTGGCGCGTATTGTTGGCCCTCATCTGCAAGCCGGTCACGATCTGACCGCGCAACCGCTCAATCTGTTCAGCCGGAAAAGTCGGGCGACGGAGCGATTCATCGATGACGTCCAGAATTAAGTCAAAATCCTCCACCAGGCTATGGCCGGAGAAACCGGATGTGTGCCGCGCCCCACCAAAGGACACCCCCGCCCCAGCTGATTCAAGCTCTTCGAAAATCTCGTCGAACGGGCGTTTATGCGTGCCGCGCATGAGCAGGTCGGCCGTGAAGTTGGCCAGCCCCGCATTTCCCCGGTTTTCATTGACAGCGCCGGCCCAAACCAGGCCTTCAATCGACACCGTGCCGCTGTCCATATTTTCATAGACCAGCACGGTTATGCCATTATCAAGCACGTGCCGGTGAATAGAGTCAGGGCCGGGGATACTATTGGCTGCCATCGGGCACCTCATCACGCTTAACGATTAATAAGGTAATATCATCGTGCTGCATCACATTTCCGGTGAAAGCACCCACCGCATCGGCAATTGCTGTTTTAATATCTTCAGCCCTGGGATTGAGTGTGCGTTCAATGAAGTTTCGGATTGTATCCTTCAAACGGACCAAGCCGAACTCGCCGTAGTCTGCATCCAGGGCCTCGGATATCCCATCGGTGTAGAGAATCAGCACATCGCCCGGGTATATATCGATACTCGCAGCGGAAACATCCAGGTTGGCCAGTACGCCCAACAAGGGAGAGGTTGCCGGCAAACGATAAAACTCCTTCTCTCCCGCGCGCCACAATAGAGGCGGGTTATGGCCGGCATTGGCATAGATCAGTTGGCCGGTGTTCATGTTTAGTTCGGCATAAAACGCCGACAGGAACATGTCCGATTGGCTGTCTTCCTGAATATATCGATTCGCCCAGGACAACACCTCAGCCGGAGAACGGCCGCGCAGAGCGATATTCCGGATAGTCGTGCGGCTCATGGCCATGAATATAGCCGCCGGGACGCCTTTATCACTCACATCGGCGATGGCGATCCCCCATCGACCCGGCTCGCCCGGCAAGGGGAAATAATCATAAAAATCGCCGCCTACTTGGTGGGCTGCCTCGAAATAGGTTGCATATTGCCAGCCGGGAAGCCGAGGCGGGGTGACAGGCAACATGCTCATCTGAATTTGCCGAGCGACCGTCAGCTCTTCCTCCACCCTTTCATGCCGCAACTCTTCCTTATGCAAGCGCGCTTTCTCCAGCGCCAGGGCGACCTGATTGGCCATCAAACGCAGAAATCGGATCTCACCTTCCGTAAATACTCTGGGTTGTCGAGAATCAATGACCAAAGCTCCGATTGAGCTTCCATCTGCCACCAGAGGCGCCATGACCGCAGCCCGAAATCCTTCCCGATCCAGCCATTCCGAAGACCAAAGCCGCGGCTCGGATTGCCTTAAATCCTCAATCTGGAGCACCCGTTGCGTCCGCATCACCCGGCCGGATCCTGTTTCCTCATTGGCAGGAGCCCGCCGGCCTTCCTTCACCGGGTTATAGAGCCACCCGGAAGCCGCCCGAAAATAGAGATAATCCGGATCAGGCCCGGTCAGTAACACAGAGCATGCATCAGCCTGCAACTGGCTGCGCACCTCCTCAACGATAAATCTCAGGAGATCGTCCAGATTACGCCGGCTCAGGAGTTGATGAGACAGGTCAAGCAAGGCCGCCTGCTCGTGGATGCGCTGCTCCTGGAGCGCGTCGAATAGTCGTGCCCGTTCCAGAGCGATGCCCATCTGATTCCCAACATTCGTCAATAAGCTCAAATTTCGCGGGGTGAACCAGGACCAATCCGGCGCAGCAACGTTGAGGATACCCAAAATACGGTTGCCGGACTGAAGTGGAGCAGATGCATGAACTGCCAATTCGTTACCCTCTCCCCATACGCTCCTCAACCGACTGCAACGAATTTCATTGTACGCGCCGGTCATCTTGCCCTGCAGACAGAGCGTCTGGCAGTCGCAGCTTTTATCCCATGCATCGGGATTGGTCACCGCCAGATCAGACGGCAGGTTGTAATGCGCAGCCAACCGAAAGCCGCGCCCACCCCAGCGATCGTTCGCCCCCTCGTCGACAACAAATATCCAGCCGGTTTCCAATCCCATCAGGTCCACCAGCTTCGCCAACGACGTATCGAGCGCCGTCTGAACATCGGGCGACCGGTTCAGAGCCACGGAAATATCATTTAGCGTCTGCAGGTCGATTAATGGGTTCGTCTCGGTGACCATCTCACTGGATTCTAGCACAGACCATGCACCTCATTAGTTACCCTTGGGACGACATACTGCTGCTTATTTGGCCGAGAAAGCTTCATTAGGTATCTCCCTGCGGCTCATACCGGCCCACTGTTCGATTTCGCGGATGCAGGTATTGTCTGCGAACCCTTTCGATATCCGCCAATGACACTTCGGACAAGCGCTCGAGCGCGGTCTCGAACCAGCGATAATCGCCCGTGGTCGCCTCGGCCGCGCCAATCAATTGAGCCTGCCCGGAAATGCTCTCGCCGGCCATGATGAACTGTGCCCTGGCTCTCTTGAGCGCCTTCGCCAGTTCTGCTTCGGTGATCGGCTCGTCTATAAGGCGAGCCAATTCTGCTTCAAGCGCCTCCTCCACCTCAGGGATGGTGCGCCCGGCACGGACAACTGCGCGGATCGTGTAGAGGAAGGGGTCGATCGTCGGAGTCAGGCCACCATAGGCCCCGGCGGCCAGTTCGGTGCTCACCAACGCCTTGTACAGGCGCGAACTGCGATTCGATCCGCCGCCGGCGAACATGCCCAGGCTGCTCCCCCCGGCAAAAGCGGCATTGAGCAGCGTCAGGGCAGGATAATCGGCATGTGCCGCTCCGGGCACGCGATAGGCGTAGGTGAGGTACGCCGTGTCGCCGGGGCCATTGACGGTTATTCGCCGCTCACCCGCCTGGGGTGGCTCATCGCGCACGACGGGCGCCGTCGCCTCGCCGCCGGGAATGGCCCCATACAGCTCATCGATGCGAGACAGCATCTCGGCCATGTTGAAATCCCCCACAACAACGGCGATGGCGTTGGTCGGCGAATAATGACGTCGATAATGGGCGATGAGGTCTTCTCGCGTCATCGATCGCAGGTCCACGGCGTCGCCGATCACCTCATGATGATAGGGGTGAACGCGAAACGCCGCGGCCGTTAGCTCCTCGTCGAGCAGAAAATTGGGCTGGTTTTCATACATCGACCGTTCCGACAGGATGACAGTCCGCTCGGATTCAACCTCTTCCGGACTCATCATGGTATTGATCATCCGATCCGCCTCAAGCTGCAGAGCGAGATCAATCCGGTCAGAAGGCATCGTCTCGTAATAGGCCGTGTAGTCGAGCCAGGTGAAGGCGTTCCAAAACCCTCCTTCCCGCGAGATCATCCTTTCCATGGCCGCACCGGGAAATGTAGGTGTGCCCTTGAACATCATATGCTCGACCCAATGGGAAATTCCGGTGCGCCCGGGGATCTCGTTGCGACTGCCCACCCGATACCAGACCATAAACGTCGCCACCGGCGCGTGGTGCATTTCTTTCAGGAGAACTGTCAGACCATTCCCCAGTTGCGTCTTGGTGATTGCCGAACTCATGAACACACTCCTGCGATAATCCAGTCAGAGCGAGATTATACCCCTGCTCATGCGGGCAGTCAGCCAATGCGTTCAGCCTCAATAGGTGACGATTTAGCCGATTGTGGGTAATCTGGGGCCACACCCTGACTCAATTGGAGAATATCATGACTGAACAGCAATCCCAGGAACAAGAAGGAAAAGACGGAAAACAAGCGACTGCCTCTCCGCCAACGGATACGATTTCGCAGACAAGCCATTCAGTCACGATTGGCGGCAAAACACTCCATTACACGGCGACAACCGGCCGCATCATACTCAAGGCGGAAGATGAAAAAGAAGGTGAAAAGCCCAAGGCGGCCATTTTCTTCGTAGCTTATACAGTAAATCCGCCGGATGAGGGAGATAGAGAAGCGTTCGAAAATAGCCGCCCGATCACCTTCGCATTCAATGGCGGGCCGGGATCCTCTTCGGTCTGGCTTCATCTTGGCGTTCTGGGGCCACGGCGCGTTGTGCTGGAGGAGGACGGCCGTTTGTTGCCGCCACCCTATCGACTGGTTGATAATGAGTTCAGCCTGCTCGACAGAACCGATCTGGTATTCATCGATCCAGTGACTACCGGCTTCAGCCGCGCCGTCCCCGGCGAAAAGGACAAGCAGTTTCATGGGTTCAAGGCCGACATTGAATCGGTTGGAGATTTCATCCGCCTGTTTATCTCCCGCTACCATCGCTGGGGATCACCACGCTTTCTCATCGGCGAAAGCTACGGCACGACCCGCGCGGCCGGCCTGTCCGGTTATCTGCAGGAGCGTCATGGGCTATACCTGAACGGCATCATGCTCGTCTCTGTAGTCCTCAACTTCATGACGCTTGCATTCGATCCGGGCAACGATCTGCCCTATATTCTTTTCCTTCCAACGTATACGGCCACGGCCTGGTATCACAAGCGAATCGCTGGAAATAACCTGGAGGAGCTTCTGGCGGAGGTCGAAGCATTCGCACTGGGCGAATACGCCGCGGCGCTCATGCAAGGGGACGCGCTTCCTGCCAACCAAAAACAGAAGATAGCCGCAAAGCTGGCCCAATACACCGGTCTGTCGACGAGCTATATTGAGTCGACCAATTTACGCATCAACATCTTCCGCTTCGTGAAAGAGCTGCTGCGTGATCAGCGACGCACGGTCGGCCGTCTCGACAGCCGTTTCACAGGCATCGATCGCGACGCCGCCGGAGAAAGAAATGAATATGATCCAAGCTACGCAGTGATCCAGGGCGCCTACTCGGGCACATTGAACGACTACATCCGGCGTGAGCTAAAATTCGAAAGCGATCTGCCCTACGAGACCCTCAGCGGGCGCGTTCATCCATGGAGCTTCGAGCAAAATCAAAACAGTTATGTCAATGTAGGCGAGACGTTGCGCAAGGCGATGAGCATGAACCCCCACTTACGCGTTTTCGTGGCGAACGGTTATTATGATTTGGCCACGCCCTATCTGGCGACGCAGTACACCTTCAATCATTTGGAACTCGACGAAAGCCTGCGCGACCACGTGCTCATGAAGCATTATGAGGCAGGGCACATGATGTACATTCATGACCCGTCCCTGGCTCAGTTGAGGCGCGACCTGGACGGGTTTCTGGATCAATTCTGATCTTACAACCAGCCACGAAAGCCATAAACGATGAGGCCGATATATTCCTTCAGCGCACGGGTGGTGTAGGTGAGATATTCAACGTTCGGCAACAGGTTGATAATCGTTGAAGTCGGCCCGCCACGCCAGAGATGATGCCATTCAGCGTCCGACACCAGGAAATCAGTCGGTGCGGGCGTGACATTTAGCCCTTGGGCCTCGAAAAGAGGGACGGAACGGGGCATGTGCATGGCCGAGGTCACCAGGAGTATGTCGGTCATGCCTGCCTCGGCCAGCATCTCCCGACTGAAGAGCGCGTTCTCATAGGTATTGCGCGAGCGACTCTCCAGCCACAGCGCTTCAGGCGGCACGCCAAGCAGGCCCATCAGCGACGACATATCGTTCGCTTCGGGGCCAACCCCTTCGGGGGTAAGCCACTCAATGCTGCCGCCTGTCACCAGCACGATGGGGGCGGCGGCGGCATGATACAACGTGGCCCCATAAAGAAGGCGATCGCCGGCCTCGTTCACTTCCACCATCGGCCGCGGTGGATCCGATCCACGCGTGCCACCTCCCAGGACGACGATGGCATCAGCTTGTTGCCCCGGCGCCAACGGTGGGTAACGCGTCTCAAGATCGCGGATCAACGTATAGGCCACATAACGACTGCCGGCCAGCCATAATACAGCGAGAGCGAGTAGTACCAGCGCTCGACGGCCGCGCTGCCAGAGAGCGGCGACGATCAATAAGAGGGCAATGAACCCCAAAGGGAAAACGAACAGTGGCAGGAATTTCGATAGAAAGACAAACACGGCGGCCAGCATATCAAATTCCGACGACAAGATCGAATAGCTGCCTTCCTTTCTGCTCCCTTGCCCGGCATTCGCTATAATCGCGGAGATGAAGATCGCGGTACTCTCCGACATACATGGCAACCTGCCCGCGCTGGAGGCAGTGGTCGCCCACATTGACGCCTGGTCGCCCGATCTCGTCGTCGTGGACGGCGACATCATCAACCGAGGGCCTCTGTCGGGGGATTGCCTCGATCTGGTGGTGGAGCGACATCATAGCCAGGGGTGGTATCTGCTGCGCGGCAATCACGAGGAGTTCGTGCTCGATTGCGGCGGTCCTGACCAACCCCTGTCTGGCCCGGTGTTCGAGATGAAGCGATTCGCCCATTTTGCGCTGGCCCAGGTCGTCGATCACGTCGATCTGCTGCGCCGGCTGCCGGACGAATTCGAGCAGGAGGGACCAGATGGCCAACTATTGCGGATCGTCCATGCATCCATGCGAAGCAATCGCGACGGGATCTATCCCATGACCCCCGAGGAGGAGATTCGACGCCAGATCGCTCCGGCTCCGGCCGTTTTTGTGACCGGCCATACCCATCGCCCGCTCATGCGACAGGTTGGCGATACCCTTGTCGTCAATATCGGCTCGGTCGGCTCTCCTTTCGACAAGGATCGCCGTGCAGGTTATGGGCAATTCACCTGGCATCGGGACCATTGGCAAGCAGAGATCGTCCGCGTGGATTACGATTACGGGCAAATCGAGAAGGATTATGCTCAATCCGGCTTCCTGGAAGAAGGAGGGCCGTTAGCGCAGATCATGCTGGTCGAGCTACGCAAAGCGCGCGGCCTCATCCATCATTGGGCCGCCCAGTACGAGGAGGCAGTGATAAGCAGGAGCCTGACCCTTGAGGAAAGTGTCCGGCTTGTTCTCTGTGAAGATAACATTCGACCATTCACCGGCCCGCCCGGATGGATCGTATAATTGCGCGAACTGTTGTGCTGCCGCCGAATTGACCGTTGATCAGTTCTTCAGTTGATCAGTCCTTCAGTAGAGAACGTCTGCTATTCCTCCCGATCTGCCACCTTTACGAAGATAAATGTATCCCGGAGTCGGTCAAAATGATCTCGCGCATCGCTGTGAAAGGTGCTTTCCAGCGTATATCCGGCACGTCGAGCCACGGCAGCACTGCGTGTGTTCCTGACATCGCAGCGTATCTCCAGTCGTTGCGCACCCAGCGAGTTGAAGGCGAAGGCGGTGATGCCGTTAACAGCCTCAGTAATATACCCCTGACCGGCATAGCTTGAACGCACCCAGTAACCAATCTCAAACTTCGGCACGTCCCAATCGATGTTATGGAGGCCGCTTCCGCCGATAATGGTGTGGGTTCCTTTCAGCAGCAGCATCAGCCACAAATCCTCACG
>DAOMSB010000079.1:0-12567 GCA_035446145.1 Promineifilum sp. (SeqCode)
ACGGCTTGCCGCGCACCTGATATGTCATTATATGAAGAGTTGGGGGTGGGTGCAATGTGGTTTAGAGGATGCCCATCCGGCGCATGGATTCCACGAGGGTGGGTTGTTGGCCGGGGCTTAACCAGGCCAAGGGGAGTTCAAGGCCCGGCGCAGGGCGTATTCGACACGTTGCCGGCGGGCCTGGCTCCAGATCGATCCAGTCCGGTAATATGCGTTCCAATTCGGCTACAATCTCTGCCGCGTCCGGTATGGTCATCGCGCGCTCCTCATCCAAGTATAGAAAGTTCAACCTGTGCCGTCAATCCTGCTGGTGACTCCGATCGACCGGTTGTTTGGGTTGAGGGACGGGTTGAGCTATGATGGGCTTGCCATCGAGAACAAGTGTTTACACACAATTTAGGACAGACCCGAAGCACATCCGGTTGCACTGCCAGTTGGATCCCCACTACATTGCAATCCTGCCGTATCCACCGCATTGGTTGACAAAGTCCAGGTGCCCTGATTTCCTGCATTACAGGTCCAGGGAGTAACCCCACCCGTGTCAGAGTGTCTAAACGTCATGGCTGACGTATTCTGACCCCCCACCCATTTCAGCCGCGTCCAATTAGTCGTCACCCCAATTGCCGGAGTGCCCTGGTGAATATAGATACCGGATGACTGCAAGTTCCCGTTGGCATCTGTTGCTTCCACGGTCCATGGCAGAAGCTGACCGTACGTCAGATTAACAACGTCCTTAATGGTCGCATTGGGCACGACATTGGTTGGCTTCAAAAGCGTGATGTCCAGTTTATCATTGTACTGGTTATACGTTCGACTTGGCACACTACACGTGCCACCAGAAAAGCTGGAACCAATAACAGTGCCATTGAGCTTCACCTGACAACCGTTATACATACTGTTTATCCCCGAGATGTTCATGCTCTTATCTGTCTTATTCATGTCCAACAGCCAAGTATTTTGACAATTGCCGTTGGCATTCCACGTTTTTCCTGTTGAACTGGAGGCAAACCCATAACCCTTACACGTATTACTACCGGAACTAGGTTCTGCTGTGCGGTTCGATGGAGCCTGTAGACCATTATCACCATAAACAGTAACAGTGATATATGCCCAGGTATATGTCACACACGTGCCGCAATCAGCGGGGCAATTACTGCACGTCTCCCCAGAATTGCACGTCCCATTGCCGCAGGTAGCTGGCGGTGGCGGCGACGTCGGCCCAGCAGTCACCCAGCAAGACTTTCGACTGCAATAAGCCAGGTTAGCACTTGCGCATTTTGAAGCTGAATTTTGTGAGGTACATCTGCTTGCATCACTGCTCGCACATACATTCCAGTTTGTTTCGCACACCGAGCCAGAAAGGCTACATGGGATATCAAAATCCTGATCATAAACCGGCTTGCACGATCCTCCACCCAAATTACCCTCCCAGCTACACGCTGTAATCTTGTCGATGACCAACTTGTTCCCGCAGGTTTGCGCTTGCACTTCGCCACTCAACCAACCTACCCCCACCATCATTACAGCTACCACTAAGGACTGTATAACAAGCCGTAGTGCAACACGTTTCATACATCTACTCCATTGCATTCACCGAAAGGGTAATCAATTCTTCAGGTTCAAAAACCACTGGGTTGTTTGCAAGCTTTGCCACAAATCCATCCTCTGTCAGTCGCTTTACTCCCCACAACCGATTGGCTTCCATCATTTCTTCATAATAGTCATAACCTCTCAGTTTTTCCGCATAATGGTTAGTGATCTCTTCCTGAGTCATGGTCATATTACTCCCTACAAAGCCCACACGCACTTGCAAGGTGTCACCTGGTGCCAACCATGCACTAAGCTCTCGCACAGGCACTGTCTCCGATATCCCACCGACCGTTTTTCTGACCCCTAAAACTCCCACTACCGGCAGTTCTACTATCACTCCGTTTTTCTCCAGCGTCAGCGTGCCTCTGTTGCCGCTTGCCTCCACTTGCTTTACTGTCATGTCCTCAAAAACTCCTTCGGTAAACGCTTGCCCTAGGACAATCTCCATACCATACTCCAGCGTTGCTTCAAGTTGATTGGCAGGTTTCACCCGAGCCTCAACCGAGTTTGGCACAGCCGTATTGCCTACATCAGCATACGCAGTCCTCTCCGAAGCATCGCCTGGAGCCTGCTGCGTCTGCTTTAGTGTTTTGTCATAGAAAAAATAGCCCAAAGCAATACTTGTCCCGAACACAGATAGAACGACGGCAATCAGCAACCATTGTTTCATTACTTCTCATGGTAACCTAATGTGAAATACCATGTAAAGGCCTATTAACCAGATAGAGAGAAAGTAATAAGTCGCTCAAAATAAGAAAACAAGTCTAACGATCTGCACCAAAGAATGTACTCATAACCTACCTAGTTGACGCAAAGTGAGCCACGGGCAAATCAATGACGCCACTCAAACTCATCCCTCCTGAGCCTTGAATTTCACTAAAACCAGCTAATCGGTAAGCATAGTTATTCTTCTCTGCATAATCGCGCCTGTCACTTTGTGGCAAGAACGCTCCAGAACCACCCCACATAAATCCTGTCGTGGTTTGCAATGCACCCAGAGGGGGTTGCCATAATGCAAGCAAAACCGGCTCATTATCATAGTAAGTAATATAATGACCAATTGTGATAAAAGTCCGTATTTCTCCACTTGCCTTATCTCTGTAAGCAAATTTGAGTTTCATTGTGGCCGTGACCAACAACTCGCCATCATCCTGAACAACAGCAATATGAGTTCTCGTTGCCTCTACAGGCATTAGTCTATCTGCATACGTTACCGTAAAAGTCCCTATGCCATCCACATGCTGGTTAACATTTTGCACAAATACTCTTGCATCAGTAGGAATTGTTTCCGGGTCGGCGCTGCCTAAATATTCATCCTGCGCCAGTGCTACGCCCTCAAAGCCCAAATAGCCGGGGATAGTGTAGACGGCTTCATTTCTCTCCCAACCACTACCGCTCTCCACAGCCACCGCGATATTCCCCACCATCAGGCTTCTGCTGCCAACCTCGCCTTCAACCCGGGCTTGTGCCAAAGGCACGTCTTTATATTCTTGATTGGGCTTGTTCTCTGCCTTCTCAATCACTTGCACCCATTCCTGCGGCAGAGCCACGGCCAAAGCCTCTCCCGTCGCCGTGTCGGTAAATTCATATCTGACTTCACCTTCCGCCACGGTTATTTCAGGCGTGGGGGTGGCCTCGGCTGCCAAAAGAGCCTCATTCACAAACCGCCCTCCCTCAAACCAAAACACTTGGCCGCTTGCATCTGTGGCTTCGACGCGGCCGTTGTTTGAGTTCAAGGATTGGAGGGAGGCAATTGCACCTATTTCCACCGCACTGCCGTCTTCGGGCGAAAACTGGTAGACAATGTCGCCCACGGCCACAAACTCTTGGGCCGTTTGGTAGCCTCCAATTGGTTTCCAGGCTTGCTCTGTCGTATGCCAATACAACAAGGCTGCCTGGCGGCCGTCCGGCAGGTTGGCTGCGTGCTTTACGAGTGTGGTTTCGGTGTCCGGCGAACCGTCTGCGCCGGGAGTCCACTCTATCCGCGCATCAGCGCTGCCGGGCACAAGCACGTACGCATGCGACTGGCTGACGCTGCCATCGGGGTTAAGTTGGCTGGGGTAGGCGCTCCCTTGTGCCCATATGACTCCCTCGGGAACCCGGAACACAAACGCCGCGCGGAACGCATCGCCGGCCTGTCCGTTGGTCACGGTCTCGACCCGTGCCTGGGCAAAGCCGGTGACGGCCATGGTTGCCTGAGCCTGGTCAATGAGCGGTTGCAACTCGGGGGGCAGCTCGCCGCCGGTGGCCTGGTTGGTGAGGATGGTGTCTTCTATGGTGGGGGGGAACCAACCTGATTCATTTATGCCAGGAGATTCGGCCATCAAGCCTACTATATTGGGTGTGAGGCTGGCCACAACCTCAGGCTGCCTGGTTGACTCCTCTGTCGAGACAATCACCACTCCTTGCACTTCAGTACTTTGAGCAGCCTGTATTGTCACCACGCCAGCTTGTGGCTCAACCACTGCCGGCGCACAAGCCCCCAACAAGCTTACACCCAAAAGTCCCAACATCACTGCAGGGGCAAGCCTCCTCTTCCCACCTCTCTTGTCAGCCCCAACCCCTGCAACCGCCATTGCCGCCTCCAATGCCACCAACTCCGCTCCTGCCCTTCCTGTCATTTCAGAATTCACCTTTTGCATAGAAGTTCCCAATACCTCGGCCACTGCCGGCGAAACGGCAGCGGCCTGCGCCTCGCGCAACTTGTCTTCGTCGACGATCAACCCAATTTCAGCCGTAACCGACGCCCCGCATTGGGGGCACTGGAGCGAAGGAACCTCGGCATGCGAATGGGCCATCGGCCGTCTCCCGTGGCACGGATTATTTGCAGTCAACAAGCACAATTCCAGTATAACAGATGTGTTTGGATTGGCTACGCGGTGACATGTGAACCGACGGCTTTTTCAGTTTTCGATTGACGCGACCAAACGGGTAGGGGCGTGGCAGCGGCGAAATCATCTACGTCTTGTCGAACGGTCTTGTCTCGCTGCTGCCTCGCCCTCTTCGCCCGGAGGGTCAGGCAACCGGGAAGGAAGGCCGCGCGTTTGCCGGCGACGGCCGTCCCGGTTGCCTGGCCCCTACGCCTCACGATCGGCATGGATCACCCTGCAACCTCGACTACTGAAAAAGCCTGCATGTGAACTGACCCCGCCCGGCAGCGACGCGTAACTACATGGCAACCCTGCAACCCCCATCCGGAGAAACCACCGCCCAACCCCTTCCCCCTTTCTCCCTCGCTCCCTTTCTCCCCTTCTCCCCCGCCCCCCTTCTCCCTTTCTCCCCTTCTCCCCTGCCCCCCTTTCCCCCTTTCCCCCTTTCCATGCTAAACTCCCCCCATGCAAATCGGCCTCGTCTACCCCCAAACCGAATACCCCACCGACCCGGCGGCCGTCCGCGATTATGCGCAGGCGGCCGAAGCCCTCGGCTACAGCCACGTGCTGGCCTACGACCACATCCTCGGCGCGAACCCCGACCGGCCCGGCGGCTGGAACGGCCCGTATACCTTCCGCGACCCGTTCATGGAGCCGTTCCTGCTGTTCACTTACATGGCTGCCGTCGCTCCGCGGCTGGGGTTCATCACCGGCATCCTCATCCTGCCGCAGCGCGAGACGACGCTCGTGGCCAAGGAGTCGGCCGTGCTCGACGTGCTGTGCGGCGGCCGGCTGCGGCTGGGCGTCGGCACCGGCTGGAACGAGGTCGAATACGCCGCCGCCGGCTACGACTTCCACACCCGCGGCAAGCGGCAGGAGGAGCAGGTCGAGGTTCTCAAGCTGCTGTGGACGCAGCCGCTGGTCACGTTCAAGGGGCGCTGGCACGACATCCCCGACGCCGGGCTGAACCCGCTGCCCGTGCAGCGGCCGATCCCCGTCTGGTTTGGCGGCCACGCCGACGCCGTGCTGCGGCGCGTGGCGCGGCTGGGCGACGGCTGGCTGCCCGGCTTTCGCACCGCCGAAGCGGCCGCCGCGCATCTGGACACGCTCGACCGCTACCTGGCCGAACACGACCGCGGCCGCGCCGATATCGGCATCGAGCCGCGCCTCCATTGGGGCAACGGCGACCTCGACGCGCTCGGCCGCGCGCTGGAGGGCTGGCGCGCCGCCGGGGCCACGCATATCAGTTTGAACACGATGGGGTCGGGGTTCAGGACGGCCGAAGAGCACCTTGCGGCGATACGTCAGTTCGCACTGACTTATCAGATGAAAAATTAGTGTTTTGGATAGCGGTTTGTAGACTGTAAGAGAGCCCGATGCTTGACCCGTGTCGGCGTGTTGAGTTTTAGTATCTCAGCCGTGCCACGCCCTACACCAGTCAGACCAACGATCACTGCGCCATCCAGGGCAAAGTGTTCGCCCCATATGTCACTACGCGGATTAAACAAGCGCACGAGTTGCCGGCTTTCCGGATCAATAGTTGCGATGTCGCTACCCTTGTTTTGGTTGCAAACAATACAAGCGAGAGCAAGGTTCCCCTCTTCCGTTAGCCCATTGTGCTTTATGGCGCGAATATGGTCAACTGCATGTTTGATAGTTGAGTCTCCCTCAGGCAGCAGACAGTACTCACAACGGCTATTGGCGCGAGCGGTCACGAGCCGTCGCAATTGAGGTGACACAGTCATGCGAGTCATACAGAAGACAACTCGTCTATGCTATTCTGGCGCGTAACTGGGCTTTTAGTAAATCAAAGAACTGAATAACCTGAATATAACCGTCCAACTCCTCCCGCTCCTGAGGCGTTTGGGTTCCCTCACTTCCCAAAAATAGCAATTCCTCGATACGGTCCTGCAACTTGTCCGACAACTTAAAGTCCAAAATGCTCTGGACGTCGGGAACCTGTGCCAGAAATTCAAGGACCTCTCCCCAGGCTTGATTCGCCACGAAGGCATCGGAAGGGATACTGAGGCTCCCCCCCTCTAAAATAGTTGCCAACATTTCCGGAAGTTGATCAGCTATTTGCTCTAATTGTAAAGCCAACTCATCAGGGACTTCAAGCGTTATTGTTGCCATGGCCATAGTATAGCATAATTCAGGCATGGAACTTCTTGGCGGCCCCCTCTTCTCCGTCGCCGGCGCGGGCGAATCCCACGGCCCCGGCATCGTCACCATCGTCTTCGGCTGCCCACCCGGGCTGTGGCTGACGCGCGCGGCCGTGCAGGCCCAACTCGACCGCCGCCGCCCCGGCAGCAGCCGCCACGGCACCCCCCGCCGCGAGGCCGACCGCGTGGCCTTCCTCGCCGGCATCTATCAGGACGACCACGAGCGCTTGCTGGAAGGGCCGGATGCGGCCGTCGGCGACGAACGGGTGGCCACCTATGAGGCGGGCTATACCACCGGCGAGCCGATCGCCGCTGTCGTCCTCTCGGCCGCCGGTAAATCGGGTCACTATGCGCAGTTTGAAGGCCCCGAAGGCGAGGTGCGCCCCGGCCACACCGACCTCGTGAAGTATCATCAATCGGGCGGGCTGGTCGACATTCGCGGCGGCGGCCGCTCCAGCTATCGCGCTACCATCAGCGACGTCATCGGCGGCAGCATCGCCCGGCTCTATCTTGAGGCCACGTTCGGCACGGTCTTTCTGTCGTCGGTCGTCCAGGTCGGGCCGCTGCGGGCGGCGCGCACCCTGGCCGACGCCGTGCGCGGACTTGGCCCCACCACCCCTCCGGAGCAGATCAAGCCGCTGGCCGACGCGCTGGCCTGGTCGTGGGGGGAGATCGGCATTCCCGCCGTCGACACCGAATTTGCCCTGGAAGCGGCCGACCTGATCAAGCGCACCCGCGTGGCCGGGGACTCGCTCGGCGCGGCCGTGGAGGTCGTGGCGCTCAACGTGCCCGCGCTGGCCGGCGACCCGCTCTACCAGAGTCTCAAGCTGCGGCTGATGGGCAGTCTGGGGGGACTACACGCCGTGCAGGCCTGCGAGATCGGCGACGGCGCGGCCGTGGCCGGGCGGCTGGGCAGCGAGAACAACGACCCCATCCGCGCCACCGGCTACGCGGGCAACAGCCACGGCGGCCTCATCGGCGGCATCACTACCGGCAACCCGCTGGTGGCCCGCGTCTGTTTCAAGCCGACCAGCTCCATCGTCAAGCCGCAACAATCGGTGCGCAAGAATCTGGAAGAGATCGATTTTGAGCTGAAGAAGGGGCGGCACGATCCCTGCGTCGGCGTGCGCGCCGGGGTCACGCTGGAGTCGCGCATGGCCATCGAGCTGCTCAACGCCGTGTTGAGCCACGCCGCGCGGCAGGTGCGACCCGACGATTTCACCCTCTTCCCGTCCGAGTGACCCATCCGGCGGCCGGCCGATTGTCACAATTGCCTAACTGAGAGCCTCGTTAGTCAGGATGCCTTGCGCAGTTACAGGGCGTCGCCGCTATGCTATACTGCCTTTATCGGATCGCTCAACGTCCGAAGTTCGCCAACCTTAATCCATGAACCCAGGCCACGGCGGGAGCTGCCGCCCGGACAGGCCACTCATACCATCATCAATTTTGTCTTGTCCCTGCCCCGGCGACGGCCGAAGCAGAGGGTCATTTAATTTGGAAAGCCGGCCATGAACCTGTTACTCTACACCGAAGCCAGAATGAAACTCGTCCGGCGAGACGAAGAGCCGACCACCGTCCAACCGACCGGATTGTTGGACGACATGGACATCACCCTGCCCGATAGTTTGTTCGCGGAGTTGGGCTATACCGGCGCGCTGGACACGGATGAGGCCGGCGCCGGCCCGACCGACGACCCCCATCTCGACAGTGAGTTCGACTCGCTGTTCGCGGCTTTTGCCGAGCCGATGTTCGGCGCTTTGCGCCAGGCTTAGGCCGTTTCCGCAGGCTCCCAGTTGCAGGCTGTGGCCCAGGCGATGACCTCGAAGCCATGGCGGGTCAGAATCGGCTTGCTCATCGAACCGGCGTCAACGGTCAGGTAGGCTACCCCTCTCTCTCTTGCTTCTCGCACACGCGCGGCCAATACGGCCATGTAGTGGCCGCGTCCCCGGTAATCCGCGACAGTGGACCCACCCCACAAACCGGCGAAATGACCCCGGTTATAATAGGTCCAACCCGCGCAGGCAGGCAGACCGGCCTCATAAGCCACATAGACGCTGAGATAGTCGGGGATGGCCATATGGGCGCCGAGGCGCGTGTGAATCCAGTCGAACTTTCCGCCCCACACCGGCTCCAGCACCCTGACGACATCGGCGAGTTGGGCCGCATCGGTCAGGCGGCGCACATCGGCCGACGGCCTGCGTAGCAGGGTGTCGGGCGCGGCGGCCACATCGAGCACCATGATCGCGTCCGGTTCGTCGGCCGCCAGACCGCGAGCAACCAGCCTGTCGACCAGATCGGCCGGGCGATCGCAGGCGTAGGCTTTCCATTCAAACGGCATCCTGTTGCGCGAAAAATACGCGAGTTGCTCGTCGATATCCGCGTCGGCCGTGGTCTCATCCAGGTCGCTATAAAGGATAATGCTCGTGCCGGGTGCGGCTCGCTCATAGCGCACGATGCGGGGCATGGCGACCCGTGTCATGTCGGGGTATTCAGCCTCGCGTCGTTGCTCGTGGTTGTAGAGAGCCAATACGGTTTGAATGTCCATTATCTCCTTCAATCAATACAGCCCCAATTCGGCCGCCCAGCTTCGCACCTGCGAATGATGATTCGACCACGCCGCCCAGGTGAGCCGCGCCATCTCCGTCAGGGCAGCGGCATACGCGGCCGGGTCGCCGGCGCGATGAATATCGAGGATGGTCACCTCGTAATGGTGGGTTGGTGGCTCCAGCCAATGGAAGGCGCGGCTGCCGTCGGCCGCGGCGCGGACGGCTTCCAGCGCTCGCCTGCCGTCAAAGTTTCGCTCAAGGACGAGGTACAAGCCGATGAGATGGACGCAGACGGATTGTATCGACTGGGGCGACGGCGTGCCGGGGTGCTGAACGCAGTAGCTATTGATCTGCAGCATGAGCTCATCGCCGAAGCCGGGCGCGCTATAGCCGCGGGCCAGCACCTCACCGTGGATCGCCCAGCAGCCGGGCGACGCGCCGACGTAGCGGTGGGTTGGGCCATCCTCGTTTGGGACGAGCGCGCCGCAGCCGGTGCAGGGGATGAGTGGTCGCTCGCTGGTCATGTCGTTTGTCCGGCGCTATTATATCATTGACCGGAAACAGAAAAGCAAGCATGAACGCAGCAGACATCAAACAGGTTCTCATCATCGGCGCGGGCACCATGGGCGGGCAAATCGCTCTGCAATGCGCCATGCACGGGCTGGATGTGGCCCTCTATGACGTGTCGGCCGACGCGCTGGCGCGGGGGATGGAGCGCGTTCGCGGCTACGCGAGCTATCTTGTGGCGCAGGGGCGGGCCGACGACGACGCGCTCGGCCGCATCCGGCCGGTGACCGACATGGCCGCCGCCGCGGCCGAGGCCGATCTCGTCAGCGAATCGGTGCCCGAAGACCCGGCGCTGAAGGGGCGCGTCTTTGCCGAGCTGAACGACCTCTGCCCGCCGCACACCATCTTCACCACCAACAGCTCCACGCTGCTGCCCTCGATGTTCGCCGCCGCCACCGGCCGCCCCGACCGCTTCGTGGCGCTCCATTTCCATCTGCCGGTGTGGGACGCCAACGTCGCCGACGTGATGCCCCACCCCGCCACCGCGCCGGAAGTGGTCGAGACAGTAGCCCAGTTCGCCCGACGCATCGGCCAGATTCCCATCGTCTCGGCCAAAGAGCAGCCGGGCTATGTCTTCAACACGATGCTCAACGCGCTTCTCGGCGCGGCGCTTGATTTGGCCGCGGGTGGCGTGGCCTCGTTTGCCGACGTGGATCGCGCCTGGATGGGGGTCATGAAGACGCCCACCGGGCCATTCGGGATCATGGACGCCGTCGGGCTGGACACGGTGTGGAAGATCACCGACTTCTGGGCCGGGGTCAGCGGCGATCCGCGGTCGCGGGCCGGGGCCGACTTCGTAAAGGGCTATCTGGAGCGCGGCCGCGTGGGACAAAAGGGGGGCGCGGGCTTCTATGACTATCCCGATCCTGCCTTCCGGCGGCCGGGCTTCATCGACGGAGAAACATCATGATGACATTGCTGCTGATGTATGTTGTGTTCGGCCTGTTGCTGATCGCGCTGGCGATCCCGATGATGCGCGACAAGGTGCCGCCCAACGCATGGTACGGGTTTCGCGTGCCCAGCACACGGTCGAACCCGACCGTGTGGTACAAGGCCAACCGCTACGCGGGGCGCTGGCTGCTGGTGACGGGCATCGTGACGGTGGCCGCCGCCATCGTGTTCTATTTCGTGCCCGGCCTGTCGGTCGATCATTACGCCTGGTTGGTGCTGGCCGCGTTTGGGGTGCCGTTTGTGTTGATGATCGCGGCCAGCTTTCGTTATTTGCGCGGGTTGCCGAAGTAGGGCAGTGGATCAGTGATCAGTGGATCAGTGGATCAGTGATCAGTGGATCAGTGGATCAGTGATCAGTGGGTCAGTGGTGGGCTAATTGATGCGGTTGATCAACTCTTTGGGGTCGACTTTCTCCCCTTTTTCGATGAGCGCGCGCGCCTCATCGACCTTGTCCCACACATCGACCAGCAGCACGCCACACACGCGGCCGTCCTTGAGATAGTAGACCACGCCGCGGCTGTAGACATCCTGCCAGTCCTCGACCATCTCCAGTCGTGGATCGCACTGGCCCACCGCCTCGTAACCCAGCTCGAACAGGTCGGAATAGAACAGCGGCAGATAGCGATACGGCTCGTTGGCGCCGGCCATGTTGCGCCCGGCGGCCCGGCCCATGGCGCGCGCGGCGTCGGCGTGCTCTACCCGGCGATGGATGCCCAGGATCAGGTCGGGGTAGTTGGCCACGTCACCCGCGGCGTAGATCTCCGGCCGCGCGGTGCGCAGATACTCATCGACGGTCACGCCATTGTCCACGGCCAGCCCCATCGCCTTGGCCAGCTCGACGGACGGGATGATGCCGATGCCGGCGACCACGCGGCCGGCGCTCAGCCGTTGCCCGTCGCCGGTGATGACGACAGTGCGATCGCCCTCTTTTTCCACGCCCACTACGCTGGCGTCGCTCAGCACCGTGACCCCGTGCTTGCGATACATCTCGTTGATCGTGGCGGGCATTCCCGGCGGAAACAAGCGGTTGCCGATGCCGTCTTCGGGGAAGATAATGGTCACGTCGTTGCCCTGGCTGCGCAGCGCGGCGGCGATCTCGGAGCCGATGAAGCCGCCGCCGATGACGACGAACGAATCGCCGTGCCCAGCCTCGGCCCGCAACGTCCGGTAATCCTCGACGGTGCGATAGTAATTGATCGCGTCGCCGCCGAAGGGCAGGTGTCGCGGCGCGCCGCCGGTGGCCAGCAGCAGTTTGTCGTAAGTGTAGACCACGCCCGCGTCATCGGTGGCCTGCCGATTGTCGGGGTCAATGGCGACCACGCGCCGGTCGAGGTGAAGCTCGACGTCGGCGGGCAGCGGGGCCACGATCTGCTCCAGCGTGCGCTTGCCCGACCAGAGCTTTTTGCTGAGCGGCGGGCGGTCATAGGGCGGCGCGGTTTCGGCCGAGATCATCGTGATCGTGCCGTCGCTGTCCAGTTCGCGAATGCCGACGGCCGCCGCCGCGGCGGTCATCCCGCCGCCGATAATGAGATAGGATGGTTGGGACATATAGGGAACCTCCCGTTCCGATGTAATAATAGTAGAGTATAGCAAGATTGAGGAGAGAAGGGCGAGGTACGAAGTACGAAGTACGAAAGAGGCGCTCTTCATTCGTTGCCGTAGACGACGGACGATAGACCACAGACCACGGACGACGGGCCACGGACGTCATTCGTCACTCGTCATTCGTCACTCTTCTTGCCCAAAACCAATCATCGGATAAAGTACCGCCTAATGTCGCCGGCGGCCGCGGCCGGCAAGTGTGATCCATCATTTACGAGTAAAAGGTATCCATGGCATCAACCCGCCCCTATCAACGATTGCTCTACGGCGTCGGCTCCA